>NZ_JBEYVS010000018.1:0-50671 GCF_040644095.1 Streptomyces sp. NPDC047028 | reverse complement strand
CGCGGCCGCCCGGCAGTGGGTCCGCTCACCGGCACTCCAGGGTGCCGCAGCGGCCGCCCGGCAGTGGGTCCGCTCACCGGCACTCCAGGGTGCCGCAGCGGCCGCCCGGCAGTGGGTCCGCTCACCGGCACTCCAGGGTGCCGCTGCGCCCACCCGTGCCGCCCTGGGGGTCCCCCCAGGCCCTTAAGGCACTGGGGGAGGCACGCATGCCCGCAGCTATGTCGCCATACGGCCGCTGCCGGTGGACACCGCTCTCGCGGCGCGGGTGGGCGCGGGCGGTCACCTCGTAGCGCCGGGTTGCGTGACCCACCCCGGGCGGGGCAGCAGGCGGTGGCCTGTCGCGTCGGGTGCGCGGGCCGTCCAAGGCGAGCGCGGGTGGCGGTCAGCCCTGGAAGGGGGGTTGGGGGAGGCCCTGCGCCGCGGTGGGGATGACCAGGAGGGAGCCGGAGAGGGCGGTGGGCCGGGCCAGGGAGACGCGGGCTGTGGTGATGTAGAGGTCGGTCAGGGCGGGGCCGCCGAACGCGCAGGCCGTGGTGAGGGGGGCCGGGACCGTCACGACCCGGTCGAGCGCACCGTCGGGCGTGTAGCGCCGCACCGCTCCTCCGTTCCACAGGGCCACCCACACACACCCGTCCGCGTCCACCGTGAGCCCGTCCGGGAACCCCGCCCCCTCCTCGATCTCCACCAGCGGCCGCCGGTTCCGGATGCCCCCGGCGTCGTAGTCGAAGACGTCCACCCGCCGGGTCGGGGTGTCCGCGTAGTACATCAACCGGCCGTCCGGGCTCCAGCCGGTGCCGTTGCTGACGGTGACGTCCGGCAGGACCGTCCGCATGTCACCCGCCCCGCTGAGCCGGGACAGCGTGCCCCCGCCGGCCGCCTCGTCGTACCGCATCGTGCCCGCCCACAGCGACCCGTCCGGCGCCACTGCGGCGTCGTTGGCGCGGCGGCCCGGCACGGGCTCGTGGTGCAGCCAGCGGAACGTGTCGTCGGGGTCGAGCAGCCCCACGCCGTCCCGCAGGTTCAGCACCAGACCACCACCGGCCCGCGGCTTCGCCGCCCCGATGTGCTGCTCCGTCGTACGGACCGTCCGGCGCCCGGACGACGGGTCGTACGTGTGGATCCGCATGCCCAGGATGTCCAGCCAGACGAGCCGGCCGGTCGCCGGGTCCCAGGTCGGGCCCTCGCCCAGCTCCGCCTCCGCCCGTACGGCGACCTCGCACCCGCTGTACCCGCTCATGCCACACCGCCCCGGTGCCCGAGCCGCTCCGACAGCTCCGCCGCTCCCTTGGCGGCGAGCTGCTCCAGCTCCGCGCACCGCTCCTCGCTCCAGCGGATCATCGGCACGGAGATGGACAGCGCGGCGACGACCTGCCCGGTACGGTCACGGACCGGCGCCGCCACGCAGGACACGTCCGGGTTGGACTCGCGGTGCTCCACCGCGATCCCGCGCTGCCGGATCCCGGCCAGCGCCTCGCGCAGCGCCCCGGCGTCGGTGATGCTGTTGGGGGTCATCGCGGTCAGCTCGGCCCCGTCCGGGATCCGCGCGGCCAGCTCCGGCTCCGGCAGCGCGGCCAGCAGCATCTTGCCGACCGAGGTGCAGTGGGCGGGCAGCCGGCGCCCGGCCGCCGAGACCATGCGCACGGCGTGCGTGGAGTCGACCTTGGCGATGTAGATGACGTCGGTGCCCTCGAGGATGGCCACGTGGACCGTCTCGTCGCAGGTCTCGGCGACCGAGCGGGCCACCTGCTGCCCCTCGGCGGCGAGGTCGAGCTGTTCGGCGTAGCGGCTGCCGAGCTGGTACGGCCGTACGCCGAGCCGGTACCGTCCGGGCTGTCCGGGGATCTGCACGATGTAGGACCGGGCGGCGAGCGTGGTGACGAGCTCGTGCACGGTGGTGCGCGGCAGCTGGAGTCTGCGCACGATGTCGGGGGCGGAGAGCGTCCCGTCCCCGTCGAGGAACAGCTCAAGAATGTCGAGAGCCCGGGTCACGGCAGGCACGAGGCGTCCCACGTCCGGCCCCCTCCCTTGGGTCTAAGCGCCTGTGTTCGAGATTTCAACAGGCGACCGGCATGACGAACACAGGCTAGCCAGTGGGAGCGCGCCCCGGCAATGGCCCGGACCGGCACCATGGTTGCCATGGCTCTCGACTTCCAGCTGGTGCTGCTGCGCCGCATGGCCGACCACAATCCGGACCTGGTGGAGGACGCCCGGCGAACGCTGGGCGTCTCCCTCGCGGACCTGCGGGAGACGAACAAGCGCTGGCAGGCGATGGTCCGATCGCCCCGGTCCCGCTCCGCCGCCGCCCGGTACCGCTCCGTCCTCGGCGAACCGGAGTCCGTCCTCCCCCGCCGCCTCGGGGACGTCGACTGCGAGGCCCACCGCTGGGCGCTGCCGCTCTGGCCGGACCTGCGGTTCGAGGTGCTGGTCTCCCCCGACGGCGCGGTCTGGAACGAGTGGCTGGTCCGCGCCCCGGGCTCCCCCGCGCCCCGGCTGGAGCACCTGGAGGACCTCGCCCCCTGGTCCTGCACGGTCGACGAGGCCGCCCGCGCCTTCGCCCCCGCCCGGCCCCTGGAGGGCACGGCCCCGACCCGGTGGGGGCTGGCCTTCACCGCGCCCGGCCGCGACGGCGTACGGCACGAGGTGGTCGCCGAGTTCACGTGGGGGCTGCTGCAACGGACGGCGCTGCGCGACTGAGACGCGCGCGCAGCGGTCCCGCTCAGGCGTCGAACCCCGTCGCCCTCGTCCGCTTCTCCCAAGCGGTCACCTCGTCCCGGACCTGGTCGAGGTGGGCCAGTACCGCGCTCACCCCGTCGTCGCCGAGCGGCAGCCGGAGCGGGGTCCGGTCCGCCTCCAGCGCGGCCAGGATGACGGCGGCCGCCCTGGCCGGGTCGCCGGGCTGGGTGCCGTCGCCGCCCTCGACGGCCTCCCGGGTCACGGCCACCTTCGGGTAGAGCCCGCTGTCGCCGCTGACCCCGGCCCGGCCGGTGCCGAACAGCGAGGTCCGGAACGCGCCCGGCTCCACGACGAGCACCTTGACGCCGTACTCGGCGACCTCGTCGGCCAGCGCCTCCGACATGCCCTCCAGGGCGAACTTCGTCGCGCTGTAGGCGCCGAAACCGGCGAAGGAGAGCTGCCCGCCCATGCTGCTCATCTGCACGATCGCCCCCGAGCGCCGCTCCCTCATGTGCGGCAGCACCGCGCGGACCAGTGCCGCGGGGCCGAAGACGTGCACCTCGAACAGGTCCCTCAGCTCACGGTCGGTGGTCTCCTCGAAAGCGCCGACATGGGTGCGCCCCGCGTTGTTGACGAGCACATCGATCCGCCCGTGCCGCGCCACCACGTCACCCACGGCCTCCTCGACCGCCGCCGTGTCGACGACGTCCAGCCGCAGCGCCTCCACCTGGTCGGGATGCGCGGCCACCAGCTCGTCCAGCGTCTCCGGGCGCCGGACCGCCCCGACCACCACATCGCCGGCGGCCACCGCGGCCTCCGTGATCGCCCGGCCGAAGCCGCTGCCCGCGCCCGTCACCAGCCACACCTTGTTCATGCCGACTCCCCGTGGTTCTTCGGTGTTCCGTACTGCTCGCTGACAGGAACCAGCCTGCCGCGCGCCGCCGTTGCCCGTCCAAGACCTCTGATGATAACCAGTGGTTATGAGGATCGACGTGCACGTCAGGGACCTGCGCTACTTCGTCGCGGTCGCCGAGGAGCTGCACTTCACGCGTGCCGCCGAGGGCCTCTATGTGTCGCAGCCCGCGCTGAGCAAGCAGATCCGGGCGCTGGAGCGGCAGTTGGGGGCCGAACTGCTGCGCCGGGACCGGCACGGCGTGGTGCTGACGGCGGCCGGTGAGGCCCTGCTGCCGCACGCCCGGAAGGTGCTGGCCGCCTGGGCGGACGGCGCCGCGGCGGTGGAGGCGGCCAAGGCGGCGCAGCGCAGCACGCTCACGGTGGGCATGAGCACCAGTCCGGGCCGTGGCGGCCTGCTGCCGGCCATCCGCTCCCGCTTCACCGCCGCGCACCCGGAGGCCATCGCCCGACTGCGACAGACGAGTTGGGAGGATCCGACGGCGGGCCTTGCGGACGGCGGCGCGGACGTCGCCTTCGTCTGGCTGCCGCTGCCCGATGAGCAGCGCTACGCGTGGACGGTCCTCGCGGAAGAAGCCCGCCTGGTGGCCCTGCCCGACACGCATCCGCTCGCCGGCCGGGCCGAGATCGACTTCGCCGACCTGCTCGACGAACCGTTCCTCGCCCTGCCGAGGAGCGCCGGTCCGCTGCGCGACCACTGGCTCGCGCTGGACGCGCGGGCGGGCCGGGCCCCGCGCGTCGGGGCGGAGATCGCCGGGGCCGAGGAGACGTACGAGGCGCTCGTCGCCGGCCTAGGCGTCTGCCTGGTGGCCGCGGGCAACGCGCCGCTGCTCACCCGGGGCGGCGTCACCACCCGCCCCGTCCGCGGCCTCGGCCCCAGCCACTATGCGCTGGCCTGGCGGCGCGAGGACACCGACCGGCCACTGGTCCGCGCCTACGCCGACGCCTGCCGGGCCACGACCGGGATTCCAGGGGAACCGGCGCCACCCGTTTGACCTTCACCTTCGGGGAAGCCCCAGCATCGGTGGCGGACGCGAGGAACGAGGTGTTCATGGACCTGCTCACGATCGGCGCCTTCGCCAGGGCCTGCCGGCTGTCCCCGAAGGCGCTGCGGCTCTACGACGAGCTGGAGCTGCTGCGGCCCGCCCGGGTCGACCCGGACACCGGCTACCGCTACTACGCCACCGCCCAACTGCGGCAGGCCCGGCTGGTGGCATGGCTGCGGCGGCTGGGCATGCCGCTGGCGGAGATCCGCACGGTGTGCGCGATGGACGCGGACGGCGCGGCGCGGGAGATCCGGGCCTACTGGGCGCGGGTGGAGGCCGAGACCGCCGTACGGCGTGATCTCGCCTCGGTCCTCGTCGACCATCTGACCGGAGAATCGAGAAGGGAACCTGCCGTCATGCTGGAACTGCGGTATTCCGCCCACTCCGACCGCGGGCTGGTGCGCCCGGCCAACCAGGACGCGGTGTACGCGGGGCCCCGGCTGCTCGCCGTGGCCGACGGGTGCGGGCCGGCGGGGGCGCACGCGAGCAGCGCCGCCGTGGAGGCGCTGCGCTTCCTCGACGAGGGCGAGGAACTGGCCGCCGGGAGCGTGCTGAACCTGCTGGAGGACGCGGTCCGCTCCGCCGACGAGGCCGTCCAGGACCTGGCGGACGGCGACGGTGACGTCGGCACGACGCTGACCGCGCTGCTGTGGACCGGGTCGACGCTGGCGCTCGTCCACATCGGGGACTCGCGGGCGTATCTGCTGCGGGACGGCGCACTGTTCCGGATCACCCACGACCACAGCGTGGTGCAGTCGCTGATCGACGAGGGGCGGCTGACACCGGAGGAGGCCGTGAGTCATCCGCAGCGGGCCCTGCTGCTCAAGGCGCTGGGCGCCCCGGGACCGGCGGCCGTTCCCGATCTGCGCCTGCAGGAGGCCCGGGCCGGCGACCGGTACCTGCTGTGCTCGGACGGGCTGACCCGCGTCGTCCCGGACGAGCGGATCAGGGAGCTGCTCGCGGCGGAGGACCCCGGACGGACCCTGGTCGACGAGGCGAACGCGGCGGGCGGTCCCGACAACGTGAGCTGTGTCGTGGCCGATGTGGTGCTTCCCACCCGGCGGTGACTGGCGGGTGGCGGTGGCCTGGCCTGGTGTAGGAAGGGTGGTGTCTGTCGTTTCCTACGGCTAAGGAGTGCGCCGCGTGTCCTCCCTCTTTCCCGCCCTGGTGGACGGCCCGCGCGAGAGGATCGCCCTGCGGTTCGGCGAACGGTCGTTGACGTACGGCGAACTCGGGGCCGCCGCGAGCGCGGTCGCCGCACGGGTGCGGGGCACCGGCCGGGTCGCCGTGTGGGCGACCCCGGAACTGGAGACCGCGGTCGCGGTGACGGGCACGCTGCTCGCCGGGGTGGCCGCGGTGCCGCTCAACCCGAAGTCGGGCGAGAAGGAGCTGGCCCACATCCTGTCCGACAGCGCGCCGGGGATGATCCTCGCCGCTTCGGGCGCCGAACTCCCTGCCGTGGTGGGCGATATGGAGCGCGTTGACGTCGACAGCCCCCGCAGCGGGGATCTGCCCGCCGGAACGGCCTTCGCCGGTGTCTCCCTCTCCGACTCCGACGAGGACCCGGCGCTGATCGTCTACACCTCCGGCACCACCGGCCCGCCCAAGGGTGCCGTCATCCCGCGCCGGGCCCTCGCCACCACCCTGGACGCGCTGGCCGACGCCTGGCAGTGGACCGGGGACGACGTGCTGGTGCAGGCGCTGCCCCTGTTCCACGTGCACGGGCTCGTACTGGGCATCCTGGGCCCGCTGAGGCGGGGCGGGTCGGTACGGCACCTGGGGCGGTTCAGCACCGAGGGCGTGGCCCGGGAGCTGTCCGACGGCGCGACCATGCTGTTCGGGGTGCCGACGATGTACCACCGCATCGCCGAGGCCCTGCCAAACGACCCCGAGCTGGCCAAGGCCCTCGGCCGGGCCCGGCTGCTGGTGTCCGGCTCGGCCGCGCTGCCCGTGCACGACCACGAGCGGATCGCGGCGGCCACCGGGCGGCGGGTGATCGAGCGGTACGGCATGACGGAGACGTTGATGAACACCGCGATGCGGGCCGACGGCGAGGCCCGCGCGGGCACGGTGGGCCCGCCGCTGCCGGGCGTCGAGCTGCGGCTGGTGGAGGAGGACGGCGCCGAGGTCCCGGCGTACGACGGGGAGAGCGTCGGCGAGATCCAGGTGCGCGGGCCGAACCTGTTCACCGGCTATCTGAACCGGCCGGACGCCACGGCCGCCGCGTTCACCGCCGACGGCTGGTTCCGCACCGGGGACGTGGCGGTGCGCGAGCCCGACGGGTACGTCCGCATCGTCGGCCGCAAGGCCACCGACCTGATCAAGAGCGGGGGTTACAAGATCGGGGCCGGTGAGATCGAGAACGCGCTGCTGGAGCATCCGGGGGTGCGGGAGGCAGCGGTCACGGGCGAGCCGGACCCGGACCTCGGGGAGCGGATCGTGGCCTGGATCGTTCCGGTTGACGGGGAAGACCGGCCCTCCGCAGAGGAGTTGGCCGGGCACGTGACCCGGCGGCTCGCCCCGCACAAGCGGCCGCGCGTGGTCCGCTACCTCGACGCCCTGCCCCGCAACGACATGGGGAAGATCATGAAGCGGGCGCTGGCCGATGGCTGAGCGTCTGTCGGCACGGGAGATACTCGCGCTGGTCGCCGACGAGGCGACCTTCCGCGAACTGCCCGCTCCCGAACGGGAGTCGAAGGCGGACGGACCGCTCGGCTGGCAGGGCTACGACGCCGCGCGCGCCCGTGCCACCGAGCGCACCGGCGAGGAGGAGTCCGTCGTCTGCGGCACCGCGAGCGTCCTGGGCACCCCGGCCGTGCTGATCGCCTTCGAGTTCGGCTTCCTCGGCGGCTCGCTGGGCGAACGCACCGGCGACCGGCTGGAGGCGGCCTACACGCACGCGCGGGAGCACCGGCTGCCGGTCGTGCCGCTCGTCGCCACCGGTGGCAGCCGGATGCAGGAGGGCATGTTCGCGCTCACCCAACTCCAGCGGGTGGCCCGCCAGTCGGCGCTCACCCGGGAGGCCGGGCTACCGCAGATCGCGGTGCTCCGGGACCCCACGACCGGCGGCGGCTGGGCCACACTGGGCGCGGGAGCCGACGTCACCCTGGCCCTCCCGGACGCCCAGGTCGGCTTCGCCGGCTCCCGGGTGCGCCCCGCGGACGCCGACCCGGCGGCCTACACGGCGCAGGCCCAGCTGGCGGCGGGCTCCGCGGACGCGGTGGTCCCGCCCGGGGAGCTGCGGGACACCCTGGGGCTGTGGCTACGGCTGCTCACGCCGGCGTCTGCCGCCCCGCCCGGACCGACCACCGGCGGCCCCGCGGTGCCCGACGCCGACGCGGCGTGCGCCGATCCCGCTCCGGCGCCCCAGAGCCCCGGCGCTCCCACCCCGGACCCGGGCCGCGCAGAGCCCGAGCGGGCGCCCGTCCCGGACGCCCTCGGTGCCGCCGGTCTGCCCGGCACCGGGTGGGAGGCCGTCGTACGGGCCCGGTCGGCCGTGCGGCCCCGGGCGCACGCCTATCTGGACGCCTACTTCGAGCAGCGGGTCTCGCTCAGCGGGGACCGGTGCGGGGGCACCGACGCCGAGGGCATGCTGTGCGGGTTCGGGGAGCGGGACGGCCGTACGGTGGCGTACGCGGCGCAGACCGGGGCGGCCACCCGGCCCGCCGGCTACCGGACCGCGGCCCGGCTGATCCGGCTCGCGGACCGGCTGGGCATCCCGGTGCTGACCCTGGTGGACACGCCGGGCGCGGCCAACGACGCCGACGCGGAGCGGCAGGGGGCCGGGGCCGCGATCGCGGACGTGTTCGGGGCGGTCGCCGCCGCCCGGACCCCGGTCACCACGCTCGTCATCGGCGAGGGCGGCTCGGGCGGGGCGCTCGCCCTCGCCGCACCCGGCAACACCTGGGCCACGCCGGACAGTTACTTCTCGGTGATCGCACCGGAGCTGGCGGCGGCCATCCTCAAGCGCCCGCCGGAGAGGGTCGAAGAGACCGCCGGCCAGCTGCGGATCCGCCCGCAGGACCTGCTCGAACTGGGGGTGATCCGCGGCATCGCGGGCCACCCCCGGTCCTAGGTCCTGTCGTCCAGGTCTACTTCGCCGCGACCGCCCGGACGATCTCCTGGGTCACCGAGCCCCCCTTGTCGTCGTGGGCCGAGGCCCGCAGCGAGACGGACGTGGCGTCGCGGGGCACGGTGAACGTGCCGTGCCAGGCGGCGCCGGGGCGGTCGGTGAGCCGTACCGGGTGCCAGGTCGTGCCGTCGTCGTACGAGACGTCGAGCCGGCCGGCGCCGAGCGTCCCGGTGCCGGCGGCGCCCGTCACGTACTGGGCGCCGAGCCCGATGCCGAGGCGGTGTCCGGCGCGCACGGCGCCCGCGAGGTCGGTGGGGACGTCGAAGGCGAGGTTGATCAGCGGCAGATAGGTGGCGTGGTCCTCCGGGGTGGCGGCCGAGCGGAACGTCCACTCGGTGTGGCCACGGGTGGCGAGCGCCCAGTGGCCGGGGTCCAGGGCGGTGTCGGTGACCACCTTGTAGGTGTGCTCGTCGGCGGGCGCGTCCCAGACGTACGCCCCCGAGCTGGTCCGCCGGTCGACGAGGGTGCCGTCGAGGTAGACGGAGGTGGTCTGGCTCATGCCGTTGCCGTCGGTCCACACGTCGCCGAAGCCGGTGTGGTCGGGCCCGGAGTCGCCCCAGCCCGGGGTGTTCAACTGGATCTGGTTTCCGGTGCGTTGCTGGCCCCAGCCGAGTCCGGTGCCCAGCCACGGGTGCCACACGGGCCGGAACCAGTTCAGCACCGGCCGTGATCCGCCGTCGTAGCCGACCAGGCCGCTGCGCTCCTCCAGAGCGCCGTCGCGGAGGGTGACGGACTCGTGCCAGAGCTGGCCGGGACCGGTGGACACGTAGTCGGTGCGTTCGGCGGGGAGGTCGACCCGTTCCTGGAAGCCGAGGCCGATGGGGAAGGTGCCGGTGATCGAGTACCGGAACTCACCGCCGCTCTCGGGCCGGGCCGCGTGGAACCTGACGTGTACGGCGGCGAGTTGGCGGTGGGTGGGCCGGTAGGTGAGGTCGCGGTCGGGGACGGCGCCCCGGTGGCCCTCGGACAGGTCGTACACGTACGGCGAGTTGCGGGTGCCGGTCATGTCGACGTGCTCGGCCGCCCGCAGCCGGGCCGCGTCGGCCGCGTTCACCGTGGCGATCTGCAGCGGCCGGTCGGCGTTGTCGTCCGTGCCCCACCAGGCCATCAGCCGGCCGGGCGCGTCGTCTGTGACGAACAGCGCCTTCGCGCCAGCGTCCTGCGCGGCCTGGGCGAGCGCGGCGGGATCGGCGCCGTCGGCGAGGCGGGCGAGGACCGCCTTGCCGGCCACCCCGGTGAGGGGACCGTCCCCGACGTCCACGAGCGGCAGCTTCGTACGGCCCTCGATGAGGGTGCCGCCGGGCTGCACGGTCGCCTCACCGATGCCCCTGACCTCCAGCTGGGGCTTGGCGAGCCGCCACACGGTCCGGTACTCGAAGCTGCCCTCGGTGACCTTCCTGGTGGGCGCGGCGAAGACGCTGTCGTAGGTGAGCGGCACCTGGACGGCGCCGAACAGGTCGGCGCCCTTCGCCTTGCGGTCGTACTCCATGAGGAGCTGGTGGGTCTCCGTGCGCTGGGCCACCTCGGCCTTCACCTCGCGCAGCTTCCGGCCGTCGAGGGTGACTTCACGGTCGCGGTCGAGGGTGATGCCGGGGGCCGCGAGGAAGCCGAGCCCGAGGGAGTCGGCTCCGTGGCTGCCACGCACGTCGAGGAAGGAGGTCACGGCGTAGGTGCCGGGCTTCAGGCGCAGCTTCAGGGTGCCGGAGTCGCCGACGTGCTCCGGGAGGGCGTCGGCGCCCTCGGCGAGCTGCTGCACGGTGAGGTCGGCGGCCGTGGGCGCCCCGGAGCGGTCCTTGACGTGCACGGTGAGCGTGTATCGCTCGTCCTCCTTGACCAGCCCGAACACGGTGTGCGCGAGGGTCGTGCCGGTCTCGTCGGCGGCGACGATCTGCCCGCTGGTCTCGCCGACCGGCGCCTTGGAGCCGTCCGAGGTGACGGTGGTGGACGCGCTGCCGTGCGCCGGGACGGTGAGCGCGGAGTCCGCGAGGGTGGCGACACCGGAGGGGGCGCCGCGCACGGACAGCGTCAACCGGATGTCGGTGTCGGAGGAGTTGGTGTAGGTGAGGGTGCGGGTGACGGGCTTGTTCGCGTCGTACGGCCAGGTGTAGAAGCCGAGGTCCGCGCTGCCGGTGGCGGTGATCCGGGCGCCGATCGCGTCCGCGACGCTGACCCGTCCGGCGCCCAGGAGGTAGGCGGAGGCGTCGAGTTGCTTCGAGCTGGACATCAGCGCGTCCTTGAGGCGGGCGCCGGTCCAGTCGGGGTGTTCCTCGGCGAGCAGGGCGGCCACCCCGGCGACGTGCGGGGTCGCCATGGAGGTGCCGCTCATCGTGGTGTAGTAGCCGTCGCCGGGGACGAGTTGGGAGCGGGCGGCGAGGATGTCGACGCCGGGCGCGGAGAGGTCCGGCTTGAGGGCGTTGTCGCCGTACCGGGGGCCCGCGCTGGTGAAGTATGCGGCCTGGTCGGAGGAGTCCACCGCGCCGACGGTGAGGGCCGCGTCGGCGGCGCCGGGCGAGCCGATCGAGGAGGGCGCGCCGGTGTTGCCGGCGGCGATGACGAAGAGGGCGCCGGTCTCCTTCGAGAGGGTGTTCACGGCCTGGGCCATCGGGTCGGTGCCGTCGCTGGGCTCGGTCGAGCCGAGGCTCATGGAGACGATCCTGGCGTGCACGTCCCGGGTCGCCCACTCCATGCCGGCGATGATCTGCGACTCGCTGCCCGAGCCCGCGTCGTCGAGCACCTTGCCGACCACGAGCGTGGCCCCGGGCGCGACCCCTTTCTCCTTGCCGTCGGACGCGGCGCCGCTGCCGCCGACGGTGGAGGTGACGTGGGTGCCGTGGCCGTTGCGGTCGGCGACCTCCTCGCCGTCGATGAAGCTCTTGCTGGTGGCGACCCGGCCCGCGAGGTCGGGATGGCCCAGATCGGCTCCGGAGTCGAGGACGGCGACCGTGACGCCCTTGCCGGTCAGGCCCGCGTCCCAGGCCGCCGGGGTGCCGATCTGGGCGTTGCTCTCGGCCATGACGCCCTTGACGCGACCGTCCAGCCAGACCTTGGCGACGCCGGATCCGTGCGTGAACGACCGCCAGAACGTGCGCCCCTTGCCGGCCTCCACGGCGGCCCCGTGCAGGGCGGTCAGGGTGCGGGTCCGCTCGGTGCCGGGCGGGGTGGTCGCGCGGGCGGTCCTGCCGTACGTGACGATCAGCGGCAGCGTCTTCGCCGTCGCGTCGGTGAGGCCCTGCCGGATGAGCCCGCTCACGTCGAACAGCCGCCGGTCCAGGGTGCCGGCGCGCAGGTAGGGAAGCGCCTCGTCCGGTACGACGGTGAGGTCGCCGTCGCTCGACCGGGTGCGGACGGCACCGGTGGCGCCGGGGGGCCGCTCGACGGTGACCGTCCGCCTGCCGTGCCCGAGGTCGGTGACGGTGACCTTGTCGCCGGTGAGGAGGGTGACGGTGGCGGGACGGCCGGGTGGGCTGTCATGGCCGGCGGGGGTGGGCCGGGGCCCGGAACCGCTGGGGTCGCCGGTGCTCGCCGCCGATTGGCCCGACGGCAGCAGGGCGAGCACGAGCCCCGCCGACAGCAGGGCGGCGCCGCGTCCGATCGATGTCATCCACGCCTCTTCTCGGTCCGGGTGCGGTACGTCTGTCCGAGTGCGTTCGTGTGCTGTGCTGTGCGCTGCTGATGAGTGTCATGTGCCGCCAGAGCAAGGGGGGTTGAGCGTTCTTGGCGGGAAGGCGTCCTGGCGGGTTCCCGCCAGCGGCCGCGTGGGCGGGGCGGGGAGTGCGGGACAGTACGGGACATCGTCAGGTCCCCTCGGCCACAATGGAGTTGGCCGGACACGACAGCACGGGGGGCGGACAGCGTCATGGGCAAGCTGGTGGAGTTCACCACGGACGACGGTGTGGTCGTCGTCGTGGAGACGGCGGATCCGGCGACCGGCACCCGGCTCGTCTCGCGCGGCGAGAATCCCGCCGCCCAGGCCACCCGTACCTTCGAGGGCGCGCTGGACTCGGTCCGCGCGGCGGCCCACTCCGCCCTCAGCGTCTTCCGGGACGGCGCCCTGCGCCCCGACTCCGTCGAGCTGGAGTTCGGCGTGAAGCTGAGCGCGGAGGCCGGCGCGATCATCGCCAAGGGGGCGGCGGAGGGGCAACTGGTGGTGCGGCTGGGGTGGAACTCGGCGGACTCGGCGGACTCGGGAGACCCGGCGCATTCGGGAGACTCGGCGTATTCGGCGGACTCGGCGGACAGCGGCGCTGCGGAACCCGTCCCGGGACCGGGACCCTCCCCCCGCTCATGAGGGGCCCCACCTGGCACGCGCGGATCGAGTGCGGGGGGATGGTGCTCGGCGCCGGCTTTCTGGTGACCCCCAGCACTGTGCTGACCTGCGCGCATGTCGTGCGGGACGGTGACGCCGGGATCACCGTGTCCTTCCCCGGGCGGCCCGCCCTCCCCGGGGTGACCGCGAGCGTGGCCGTGCACGGCGGCTGGGCAGGCGGGGTCACCGACCCCGGCGACCTCGCCGTGCTGCGGCTGGCCCACCCGGTCCCGCTGTGCCCCGCCGACTTCGCCCCGCCCGGCACCGAACAGGGGCTGCCCGCACCGCCGTTGGTGGCGTACGGTTTCCCGGACGGCTTTCCCGAGGGCCAGCTCGCCGAGTACCGTGCCGTCTCCGCGACCCGCATCGCCGACCAGTGGCTGCAACTGGAGGCCGTCACCGGGCACGGTCAGCCGCTGGCCCCGGGCTTCAGCGGGGCGGCGCTGGCGCTGAAGGACGGCCGGGTCGTCGGCATGGTCACCCAGATCGCGGGCGAGGAGGGCGTCCGGGTCGCCCGGATGCTGCCCACCGAGGTGCTGGCCCGCTACTGGCCCGGCCTGCGGGACCGGGTCCCGGCCCGCGTGGAGTACCAGCACCTGGCGCGGCGGCTGCACGGGCTGGTGCGGCGGGCGGAGGCGGCCGGACTGGCCCCGGCACCGGAGCAGTTGTTCGTGGACGCCGTCGGCGACTTCGGGCCGGAGGTGCCGCCCAGCGGGTTCCCCTCGCTGCGGGAGGCGGCCGCCTATGTGCAGTGGGAGGTGGACGAACCGGCAGAGGCGCTGGCGCGGTTCGCCGACCGGCTCTCGCACCTGCTGGACGGCCCCGCCGGCACGCCCGCCGTACCGGACGCCGACGCCCCCACCGCCGACGCCACCGCCACCGCCACTGACTGGGCGCCGATCCTGGTCGAGATCGACCGCAGCGGCGTCGGAGCCGACCAGGTCACGGTCTCCGTTTCGGCATACCGCGAGGGCCGGCGCCGGCCGGTGGCCAGGGTCCGGCTGGACCGGGCCGAGATGCGGGAGTACATCCAGGCGGGCATCGAGGAGGCGTACGACCAGCTCGCCTTCGGCGCCGAGGAGTTGCTGGCCTTCGTGCTGCCCGAGGATCTGCTGAACCTGCCCGTGGCGCAGTGGCCGTGCCGGGTGGACGACTCCACGCCGCTGGGGTGCGCCGCCCCCGTGGTGGTCACCGGCCGTTCCCGGCTCCACGGGAGGCTGCGCCACCACCTCGGCAAGCAGTGGCGGAAGCTGGCGCGGGACCCGTTCGCGCCCCTGCACCGCGTCGGCTGCGGCACCCTGGAGGAACCCGCCGGGCTGCGCCGGCGCCTGCGGGAGAAGGACGCGGGCCTCGCCGGATTCGGGGCCCCGCCGGACGCCGTTCCCGAGCACTTCAAGGTGAGCCTGAACATGCCCGTCCCGGTCCTGCTGTGGCCGCGCTCCGGCTGCGCCGACTCCGCCGGGCACACCGAGCCCTGTGCCGGCACCGCCTTCCTCGACGCCGTGTCCCCGCACGTCGAGGGGGTCGCGGCGACCGAACTCCCGCACCGCATCAAGGAGCTGCGCGAGGAGGCGGAGGCGGCGGCGGAGCCGGAGCGGCACTGGGCGCATGACGTGCAGCTGCTGTGGGACGACCCCCGCTGCTTCCCCGAGCCGGCCGCCAGTCTGCACTCCCCCGTCGCCTGAGACCCGTAGAACCCACGGAAGAAGGACCGCGTCCCATGCCCCTGTGGCCCGTGTACACCGGCACGAAGGAGCCGCACGACGGCATCGACCTGCTGCCCGCGCCGCCGCCCTGGCGCGCCTTCGACGGCGGTCCCGCGCTGGACACGCCCGCCGACGACGCCGACACGGCGGCCACCTCCCCCGACCGCACGCACCGCGCCGCGACCTACCGCGCGACCCCGCAGACCGTCCAGCTGGTCAACGCCGCCCTCTATCTGCGCCGCCCCCTGCTGGTGACCGGGCCGCCCGGCACCGGCAAGTCCTCGCTGGCCTACGCGGTGGCCCGCGAGCTGCGGCTCGGTCCGGTCCTGCGCTGGAACATCACCAGCCGCAGCACCCTGCACGACGGCCTCTACCAGTACGACCCGCTGTCCCGTCTGTACGCGGCCCGGCAGGCCGCCGCCCGCACCGGGCCCGGCGACGCCCGCGCGCCCGAGTCCGGCATCGAGGACCATCTGCGCCTCGGCCCCCTCGGCACCGCGCTCCTCCCGTACGGCCGCCCGCGCGCCCTGCTCATCGACGAGATCGACAAGAGCGACCTGGACCTGCCCAACGACCTGCTGAACGTGCTGGAGGAGGGCCAGTACGAGATCCCCGAGCTGGTCCGCTCGACCGGCGGCGCCGCAGGGCGCGCGGAGGTCATGGTGGACGGCACGCACGACCGGGTCGCCGTCGAGCGCGGCCGGGTCCGCTGCCGGGCCTTTCCGTTCGTCGTACTGACCAGCAACGGCGAGCGGGAGTTCCCGCCCGCCTTCCTGCGCCGCTGCGTCACCCTGCGGCTGCGCCAGCCCGACGACGCCCAGCTCGCCGGCATCGTCCGCGCCCACTTCGACGGCGAGCCCGACGCGTACGCCGAGACCCTGATCGGCCGCTTCCTGTCCCGGGCGGGCGGCGGCGACCTGGCCACGGACCAGCTTCTCAACGCGATCTACCTGGCCCGGTCCTCCGACCTGGCCGCCGAGTCGCTGGACGAGCTGGCCCAGCAGCTGATGCCGTACCTCGGTGAGGCCCGGCGCCCCGATGCCTTCTGACCACGCCGGTCCACCGGACCCGCTCGCCCGCCTCGCCGATGTGCTGGCCGCGGCGGGCGGCGGCGTGCGCCCCACCCCGCTGGAACTGGCGGAACTGCTGTGGCTGGCCCGCCGGATGGAGCCGGCGGCCGACGGTGACGCCACCCCCTCCGCCGCGCCCGAGCAACCCCCGCGGACCTTCCCGGAGACCGCCCCACAGGGCCCCCCGGTCCCGCCCCTCCCGCCCCCGGACCCCACCCCGCCCGTGGACCCGCCCGCCGCACCGGCCGACCCCGTCCCGCTGCACCTCCCCGATCCGGGCGCGCGGACCGGCCCGTACGCCTCGCTCCTCGCGCCCGCACCCCCGATGCTGCGGCACCCGCTGGGCCTCCAGCGCGCCCTTCGCCCCCTCAAACGGCACACCGACGCCCCCACCGGTCACCGGCTGGACGAGGAGGCGACGGCCGACCGCATCGCCCGCCTCGGCGCCGCCCCCGAGTGGTGGCTGCCGGTGCTGGGCCCCGCCCGCGAACGCTGGCTACGGCTGAACCTGGTGCACGACACGGGGCCGACCATGCCGGTCTGGCGCCCCCTGGTCCGCGAACTGCACACCGCGCTCGCCCAGTCGGGCGTGTTCCGCACGATCACCCTGGCCGCCGCGGGTGCCGACGGCACCGCCCCCGGGGTGCCCGCCCCCGCCGACGGCCGCACGGTCACGCTGGTCGTCAGCGACTGCATGGGAGCGCAGTGGCGGCCGGGCGAGGCGGGCACCCGCTGGCAGCGGACGCTGCGCCACTGGGCATCCCGGATGCCCGTGGCCGTCGTACAGCCGCTGCCCGAGCACCTGTGGCGGGACACGGCCCTGCCGGCCGAGCCGGGCCTGCTGACCGCCCCGTTCCGGGCAGCGCCCTCGGCCACGCTGGCGTTCACTCCGTACGAGGGCGATCCGGTCGTCCCCTACGCCGGCCCCTGCCTCGACCGGCACGCCGTCCCGCTGCCGGTCCTGGAGCCGGGGCCGGACTGGCTGGCGAACTGGGCGAAGCTCCTGGCCTCGCCGGGCGGGGTCGCCCTCCCGGGCTCGGCGGCCCTCCTCGGGCGCCGTCCCGACCCGGCGACCCGGACCGACCTGGCCCGGCTGTCCCCGGAGGACCTGGTCCTGCGCTTCCGCGCGACCTCCTCCCGGGCGGCCTTCCGGCTGGCCGGCCATCTCGCCCTCGGCCGTCCCCACCTGCCGGTGATGCGCCTGGTGCAACGGGCGGTCGAACCCGATCCGCGCCCGCAGCACCTGGCCGAGGTGATCCTCAGCGGTCTGCTGACCACGGCCTCGGGCCCGCCGGGCTCGTACACGTTCCGGCCCGGCGTCCAGGACCTGCTCTTGCGCGGCCTGCCCCGCTCGGCCCGGGCCCGGACCAGCCAACTGCTGGCCCGGATGGGCGAGTTCATCGAAGAACGGGCCGGAACCACGCCGGGCGAGTTCCAGGCCGTGACCCCGAGTGCGGCCGGCGCCGGCGGCACGGGCACGGCGGACGGCGCCCCGTTCGCGACGGTACGGCCGGAGAGCGTGCGGCGGCTGACCGGTAGGACGGAGGTGCCTCGGGCGCTGGGCGGCCGTTACCGGGTGATCCGGCCGCTGACGCCGACCGGGACGGTGTGGCTGGCCAAGGACCGCAAGGGGGACCGGACGGTGGCGGTACGGCTGCACGCGGCCGTCGGCGACCCCGCCCGGCGGGCGCGCTTCCTGTGGGCGGCCGAGCGCCTGAAGGCACTGCACCATCCGAACATCGTCACCGTCCACGACTTCGGGATCGAGGACGACGTGCCGTACGTGGTGATGGAGTACCTGGACGGCATTCCGCTGAACGCCTTGGCCGCGCCCGGGTATCAGCTGCCGCTACCGCTGACGGTGTCGGTCGGCCGACAACTGGCGGTGGCGCTCCGGGCGGTGCACGAGGCGGGCCTCAGCCATGGCGGCCTCGGCATGTCCCGCATCGTGCTCCTGCCCGACGGCACCGCCAAGCTGACCCTCTTCGCCCTCGGCCGCGCCGGAAGCGGCACCAGTGGTGCGGCGGAGGATCTGCGGGCCCTGTGCGAGGTGATGCTGCATCTGACCGCGGGCACCGCGCGGCTGCGGCAGCCCTTCGGGCCCGAGCAACTCCGCAACCTGCCGTCCCGGTCGCGGCGGCGGCACTACGCGTCGGCCCTCACCCTGCTGATGTCGTCCTCGCGCGGAGCACAGGAGGAAGGCAGACGGCAACTGGTCGACGGGGCGGTGCGGCGGACCCCGGCCTCGGAGGAGTACGCACCACGGCGCTATCGCGCCCTCGGCCCGCTGACCGTCGAACGCGAGGGGCGGGCAGGGCAGTTGGGCGGCCTCGACCGGGCGATGCTGGCGATGCTGCTGCTGCGGAACGGCCGCGTGGTGAGCCGCGCCGACCTGCGGGCCGGACTCTGGGACCCCGGCGAGCTGCCCCGCGGCGCGGACGCCGCCCTCGGCCGCACCGCCGCCCGGCTGACCACCGCCCTCGGTCCCGGCGCCCTGGCCACCCTCCCCGACGGATACGCCCTGCACACCAGCGCCGACCTGGTGGACCTGACGGACTGCACGGCGCTGGAGCTGGCGGCCACGACCCTGATGGGTCTCGACTCCCGCCCGGACGTCCACGACGACCTCGGCTCCCTCCCCGAGGCCCGCGACCTCCTGGACCAGGCCCTCTCCCTCTGGCGCGGTGAGGAGCCCCTCGCCGACGTCCCCGGCCCCGCCGCCCGCGCCGCCCGCACCCGGCTGCTGCGGCTGCGGCACGCCCTGTATGTCAGGCGGGCCGAACTCGACCTGGAGCTGGGCGAGTACGACCGAGCGGCCACGGATCTCACCGGCCTGCTGCGCGCGCACCCCTCCCGCGAGGACTACCGCCGGCTCCTGCTGGTCGCCCTCCGGAACCTGGGCCGTACCGACGAGGCGCTGGAGGTCTTCCAGGAGTACGAGTGGTCCGGCGGCGACAACCCCGAGCTGCTGGCCCTGGGCCACGAACTGCGCGGTGACTACGTCTACGGCGAAGACACGGATGAAGACGCGGGCGAGGACGCGGGCTGGCAGCACCAGGCCCGGTACACCCCGTACCCGAACCGCCCGGAGGAGGGCGTCTTCCCCACGGAGGACGACCTGCCCTCGCTCCTGTACGGCGACGACCCGCCGGAGGCGGACACGGAGCCGCTGCCGCGGGACGAGGTGCCGGAGGGCTTCCGTGTCGCCGTCCTGTTCCAGTGCGGCCAGGCGGCCCCCGATCCCGACGACCGGGCCCTGCTGGGCAGAGCGGTCTCCAGAATGCTGGTGGCCGGGGGACTCGACCCCGCCGACTACGAGCTGTGGGAACGGCCGGACGGCTACTCCCTGCTGCTGCGCGTGGGAGTGTCGGAACTCCCCCTTCTCGCCGTCACCTTGCGGGAGTTCGGGGACCGGGTCACCGAGACGGGAGGCCGGCGCTGGCGAGTGACGTTCGTCCACGCCCCGGGCGGTGACGGTGAGGACTGGCGCCCCGGGGCGGGCTGGGTCGACCGGGTCCGCGACGAGGGCGCGCAGGGCCTCGTCGCCGTCTCCGACGCGCTCAGGCGGGAACTGGTCGACAGCGGCTACCAGAGCTCTGCGCTGAGCATGATCACCGCCACGTCCCCCGACGACGGCTGGTACCTCCGCGCGCCCGTCCCGCCCACCGAGAGCGTCTATCCGGTCCAGGGCCCCTTCCGGCTGCCCGCCCGGGTTCCGCTGCCTCCGCCCACAGGCAGCACCAGAAGCGTCGTGTACACCGCTTACGGTCCAGGGCTCACCATCCAGCGGCCCGCCAC
This sequence comes from Streptomyces sp. NPDC047028, assembly GCF_040644095.1. Taxonomy (NCBI): domain Bacteria; kingdom Bacillati; phylum Actinomycetota; class Actinomycetes; order Kitasatosporales; family Streptomycetaceae; genus Streptomyces; species Streptomyces sp. NPDC047028. The sequence continues at coordinate 31,028 of NZ_JBEYVS010000018.1, read as the reverse complement.
CCCCACGTACTACTACGAGGTGGACCTCACAGAACGGCGCCTGGAGGTGGAGGAGCCCGGCCCCACCGTCGGCGGGAGCCCGACGTTCCGGGTGGCAGGCGGGGCGAGCTGGCGGATCACCGACCCGATCGCCGCCGTACGGCCCGGCAAGGGAGCACTTGCCACCGCCGTCCTCACCGGGCACCTCCGCGAGTGCCTGAACGACGTCTGCACCTCCTACCCGCCCACGCACACCCGCCAGGCCGAGTCCGAGCTGCACGCCCGGCTGGCCCACCTGCCTCTTCCCGGACACACCGTCCAGTGGTCCGTCCGCCTCACTCCGGCCCACGCCCCGGGCCTGTCACCGCAGCTGACGCGGCCCGAGCGCGCGCTCGCCCATACCCTGCGCGCCGCCGACGCCGTACTCCTGGGATTCGACGGCACGCTGACCCGTCTCGCCGTGGACGCCGCCCATCTCGTCCACCGGTACGAACCCGCGGCGGCCGGTGACTGCGAGGACCCGCTGGAGCTGCTGCGCGGCCCGGCGCGGCACCTGGTGGACCCGCGGCTGGCTCAGGAACTGACGGACCTGGAAGTGGCCGCGGCGCAGACTTCGGAGCCGGTCCGGTACGCCGACCTGCTGCTGCGCACCCTCGCCGGACAGGGCATGCCGTTGGCCGTGGTCACCGACCGGTCGACCGGTGCCGCGGCGGCATACCTCCGGCGGCGCCGTCTGCTGGACTGCCTGTCCGGCGGTGTGCACGCGCGGGACACGCTCGGCACTCCTGTGATCCCCGACCCCCGGACCCTCCTCAGTGTCCTGCGGCAGCTCGGCGTCGACCGCCGCGCGGGCCTGCTGATCGGTTCGCTGGACGTCGAGCGGGACGCGGCCCGGGAGGCCGGCATCCCGTTCCTCCAGGTCCAGCCCGCCAGTCTCCTCCCTCTGCTCCGCGCCGCGCGCACCCTCTGACCGGGGCACGCCCGGGAACCGCCCGTTCAGCGGCACCCCGCCCGGCCCCCTCCAGAAGGCGCCCGTCCCCGGGCCCCGCGCAGGATGCCAGTGAAGGCCCGTCGTTCCGGCGGCGCCGCTCGGTCTGCGCACGCACTCGGGAGGATCCGCCGTGACCGTCAGTCTGGAGCAGTTGCGCCGCTGCCACTTCGGTGTCGACCTGGGCGCGGCCCGCACCCGGGTGTATGTGAAGGGCGCAGGTCTCGTCGTCGACCAGCCCTCGGTCGCGGCGGTGAACACCCGTACCGGGGCGCTGATCGCGGTGGGCGAGTTCGCGCAGAGGATGACGGGGCGGACGCCGCACTACATCAGGGTGGTGCGGCCGGTGTCCGGCGGCACGGTCGTCGACATCGATATGGCCCAGCGGATGCTGCGGCACCTGCTGGGCGACAAGATGCGCCGGGCGCTGCGCCGCAAGCCGCGGCTGCGGGCGGCCGCCTGCACGCCGCACGACGCGGATCCGCTGGCCCAGCGGGCGGCGGTGGAGACGCTGGTGGGGCTCGGGGCGCGGCGGGTGGAGCTGGTGGACACGCTGATCGCGGCGGCGGTGGGGTGCGGGCTGCCGGTGGAGCGGCCCGAGGCCACCATGATCATGGTGTGCGGGGCGGCCGCGACGCAGGTCGCGGTGCTGTCGCTGGGTTCGATCGTGACGGCCGACCGGATTCCGGTGGGCGGGGAGGCGGTCGATCACGCGATCGTGCAACACCTGCGGCACGCGCACGCGTTGACGCTGCCGAGCCAGTCGGTACGGCCGCTGCACGTGGCACTGTCCGGGAACGGGCTGACCCCGCAGGGGCCGGTCTCGACGGAGATCCACGGCCGGGACGTCGCCACGGGGCTGCCCCGCAGCGTGCGGGTGGACACCGCCGCCGTGCGCAACGCCATCCAGACGCCGCTGACGTCCATCCTGGACGGGATCGGCAAGGTGCTGCGGGACTGCCCGCCCGACCTGGTGGCCGATCTCGCCGACCGGGGGATCATGATGGTCGGCGGCTCCGCGCTGCTGCCGGGCCTGGACCACATGCTGCGCGAGGCGACGGGTATCCCGGTGCACATCGCGGAGCGGCCCGAACTGTGCGCCGTGGAGGGGCTGGGGGCCATGCTGGACGGCAGGATCGAACCGCTGACGCTGAATCCGCTGGCGGCCGAGCGGCCGGGGTCGCGCTGGGGGTCTCAGCGGGGTTCGAGGTAGCAGCGGACGGTGGTGCCGGCCGGTGTGCTGTGCACGCGGACCAGGTCGGCCAGCAGGTTGACCATGAGCAGTCCGCGTCCGCCGCGTATGCCGTGGCGGGCGGGGCGGCGGCCGGCCAGCGGGTCGGTCAGGCGGCCCCGGTCGGAGACCTCGCACAGGACGTGGCCGGTCTCGGCCCAGAGCCGCAGGCGGCCGGTGCCGCCGCCGTGGATCACGCTGTTGGTGGTGAGTTCGGCGGTGATGAGGGCGAGGTCGTCCAGGCGTACGCCGGTCAGGCCGAGCCGGGAGCCCTGGACGGTGGTGAGCTGCCGGACGCTGGAGAGGGACTCCTCGGCGAAGCTGACGGAGAGCACGCCGGGCCCGAACGCCGGGCCGGGCGGCAGGGGCTGGTTGTAGCGGGCAACGACGTGCTCGGGGTCGTACGCCGTGCTGGCCCGCTTCCCGCCGACGCCCGCCGGGATGACGACGGGGTGGGTGGCGTGGGCGTCGGCGAGCACGTCCTCGGTCAGGCGCGACGTGTCGTACGGGCACAGGATGGTGACCTCGCGGCCCCGGAACGCGGCGTTGATCAGGGCCTCGTGCTGGACGCAGGCCGGGTACTCGGCGGCGCTGCGGCCCGCCCAGATCGGTTCGCCGATGATGCGGACGCGGCGGCCGGGCGGCTGGGCGTCGGCGAAGGCACGCAGCACGCCGGGGATGATCCGGCCGGGGTTGCGGCCGGCCTCCCGCATGTCGAGGAGCCGTACGGCGTCGGCGTCGGCGCCCAGTTCGTCCCGGATAGCCCGCAGGTTCTCGCCGGGCACGGCGACGGCGACGGGTTCGCCGGCCGCGAGTCCGTCCCGGATGAAGGGGACGGTACCGGCGAGGTACTGCGCGGTGCCGGCGTAGAAGAGCGCGGGGTGGTCGAAGGGGTCGGCGGGGTGCACGGGGTCGAAGGGGCCGGCCGGTGCGGTCATGGGGCGGCCACCTCGATCCCCGGCACGCCGGGCCACAGCAGGTGCAGGGTGCGGCGCAGGACCGGCGGGGGCCGGTCCAGCACGATCCGGCGGCCGGTGCCGAGCCGTCCGGCGGCGTCCGCGAGCACGCCGACGCCCGCGACGTCGACGAACGTCAGCGCGGAAAGCTCCAAGTAGTACACGTCCTCGCCCTCGGAGACGGCCTGTTTCATGACGCGTTCCCAGATCCGGCGCGTGCGCAGGCTCACCTCGCCGGCCGCCCGGACCCCGGTCCGCCCGGTCAGCGGGTGGACCTCGAGCCGCGCCGGCAGCGGCACCCCGGGCACCGGTACGGCGTCGGCCGCCAGGGGCCGCACCGGCTCGGGGACACTCATGCCATCACCGCGCCGCACTGGATCACGCTCCTCAGTATGCTCCTCCGTTTCCCCGGCTGGTTCACCTTGCCCGGAAGGCAACCCGTCATTCCTCCGGGTGTACTCCGGGGACCGCCGGGCAGGCGAACGCCGAGCCCCGCCGCACGCGGGCGCGCGGTGCGGGTGCCCGCATGCGACGACGACCGGGGGGAAGGGCGGCCCGGTGGGGAAGCACGAGGACCGACAGGGCGGAGAGATGTTCGCAGCGGCTGACGCACCGCGTACCGGCCGGCCGGCCGCGCCGGTCATCGAGGGCCGGACGGAGGACGGCCGGGCCCGTCTCACGGTGTGCGGGGAACTCGTCCTCGGCTGTGCGGGCACCCTGGCCGCGACGCTGGACGCGCTGCCGGCGGGGGTCTGCCGGGTGGAACTGGATGTGGCCGGTGTGTCGTTCATGGACACGACGGGCCTGGAGTTCCTGGACGTGCTGGAGGCGTACGGCCGCCGGTACGGCGTTCCGGTGGCCGCGACCGGCTGGCGGGGGCAGCCGCGCAGGGTGCTGGAGCTGGTGGGCCGCGACACGGCCGGCCCTCCGGCCCCGGAGCCGCCCGGCTCGTCCGTGGTCTCCCCTTCCGCCTCGGCAGTGGCCCTGGCCCGCTCGGAGACGGTTTCCGCGTCGGCGGTGGCCCTGGAACGCTCGGAGACGGTACGGCTGCTGCGGCTGGAGATAGAGCAGTTGCGTCAGGCGATCGACTCGCGGCCGGTGATCGACCAGGCGCGCGGCATCCTGATGGCGGCCCACGCCTGCACCCCGGAGCAGGCCTGGGACATCCTGCGGGAGGCCTCGCAGCTGTCCAACACCAAACTGCGCGAGGTCGCGGCCGCGGTCACCGCGAGCACCACACCGGACGGCCCGCCCCCGCCGGAGGACCTGCGCACTGCCCTCCGAGCGGCGGCGAACCACCGACTGGCCTGAGGCTGCGTCAGGCCGGGACGCCCGGCGCCGGGGTGGTGGCGGGTTCGACGCGGATCACGATGGACTTCGAGGCGGGTGTGTTGCTGGTCTCGGCCGTGGAGTCGAGGGCGACGAGCACGTTCGTCTCGGGGAAGTAGCCGGCGGCGCAGCCGCGCGGCACCGGGTAGCGGACGGCGCGGAAGCCGGGGGCGCGGCGTTCGCCGTCGGCGTTGACGCTGACCAGGTCGACGAGGTCGCCGTCGTGCAGGTGGAGGTCGCGCAGGTCGTCCCGGTTGAGGAAGACGACGCGGCGCCCGCCCTTGATGCCGCGGTAGCGGTCGTCGAGGCCGTAGACGGTGGTGTTGAACTGGTCGTGGGACCGTACGGTCGTCAGCAGCAGGTGGCCCGGCGGGGCCTCGGCGGCGGTCGGCGGGTTGACGGTGAAGCGGGCCTTGCCGGTCGCGGTGGGGAAGGTGCGGGAGTCGCGTGGCGCCCGGGGCAGCATGAAGCCGCCGGGTTGGCGTACCCGCTGTTCGTAGGCGTGGAAGCCGGGGACGACGTGCTCGATGTGGCGGCGGATCACGGCGTAGTCGTCGCGCATGGCCTGCCAGCCGAGGCCGTCGCCGAAGAGCGCGTGCCCGAGGTCGGCGATGATCGCGATCTCGCTGCGCAGGTGGGGTGTGCCGGGGCGGAGCCGGCCGTGCGAGGCGTGCACCATGGCCATGGTGTCCTCGACGGTGACGAACTGCTCGCCGCCGGCCTGGATGTCGCGTTCGGTCCGGCCGAGGCAGGGCAGCAGCAGCGACTCGGTGCCGGGGCAGACGTGGGACCGGTTGAGTTTGGTCGCTATGTGGACGGTGAGGCCGCAGCGCGCCAGGGCGGCCTCGGTGACGTCGGTGTCGGGTGTGGCCTGGGCGAAGTTGCCGCCGAGGCCGACGAACACGTCGACGGCGCCGTCGCGCATGGCCCGGATGGCGTCGACGGTGTCCACGCCGGGTTCGCGGGGCGGTTCGAAGCCGAACTCGTCGCGGAGCCGGTCGAGGAACGCGTCCGGCATCTTCTCCCAGATGCCCATGGTGCGGTCGCCCTGGACGTTGCTGTGCCCGCGGATGGGGGCGGGTCCGGCGCCGGGACGGCCGATGTTGCCGCGCAGCAGCAGGAAGTCGACGATCTCCCGGATGGTGGGCACGGCGTTGCGGTGCTGGGTGAGTCCCATCGCCCAGCAGACGATGACGCTGCCGGCGGCGAGCACGTCGTCGGCGCAGGCTTCGATCAGCCGGCGGGACAGGCCGCTCATGGCCTCGATCCGGGACCAGTCGAGCTTCCGCCAGGCCGCGGCGGCGGCGTCGAAGCCGTCGCAGTGGCGGTCGATGAAGTCGTGGTCGAGGACGGTGCCGGGACGGGCGTCCTCCCGGTCGAGGACGACGCGGTTGAGGCCCGCGAAGAGGGCGAGGTCGCCGTTGACGCGGACGGGGAGGTAGCGGTCGGCGAGCAGGGTCCCCGGTCCCGCCAAGCCGCGTACGGTCTGCGGGTTGTGGTACCGGCCGAACCCGGCCTCGGGCAGCGGGTTGGCGGCGATGATCCGGGCGCCGCGCCGCTTGGCGTCCTCCAGCGCGGTGAGCATGCGGGGGTGGCAGGTGCCTGGGTTCTGGCCGACGATGACGATCAGGTCGGCGTGTTCGGTGATGTCCTCGTAGGAGATGACGCCCTTGCCCAGTCCGATGGTCTCGGCGAGGGCGGCACCGCTGGACTCGTGACACATGTTGGAGCAGTCGGGCAGGTTGTTGGTGCCGAGCCTGCGGGCCAGGAGCTGGTAGAGGAAGGCCGCTTCGTTGCTGGTGCGGCCGCTGGTGTAGAAGACGGCACGGTCGGGGTCGGTCAGCCCGCGCAGCCGGCCGGCGGTGCGGGTGAGCGCCTCCTCCCAGGTGATGGGCGTGTAGTGGGTGGCGCCGGGGGCGAGGTGCATCGGCTGGGACAGCCGGCCCTGGGCCTCCAGCCAGTGGCCGTCGCGGGTGCGCAGCTCGGCGAGGGAGTGCTCGGCGAAGAAGGCCGCGTCGACGCGTTTGCGGGTGGCCTCCCAGGCGACGGCCTTGACGCCGTTCTCGCAGAACTCGGCGGTCTTGCGGTGTTCGGGGCGGGGGTCGCCCCAGGCGCAACTGGGGCAGTCGAAACCGTCCGCGTGGTTCAGTGTGCTCAGGGTGCGCAGGGTTCTCCCTGGCCCCATCTCGGCGAGGGAATACCGGGCGGATTCGGTGATGCCGTGCATTCCGACGCTGGACTTCAGCGGGCCGGACGAGGTCGGTTCCTCCTCCGGGCCGGCCGCGCCGGTCGGGTCGGTTGTTCGGTCAGCCATGATTGCCTACAGGACCCAGTGGTATCCGAGGGAGAAGTTCACCGCGGCCGCGTACGCGAGGTACATCAGCCAGCAGCCGGTCACCAGGTGGAAGAAGCCCAGGGCGCGTTCGCCCAGTTTCAGTCCGACGGCGGCGAAGAAGTCGCTGAAGTAGATCGCGAACAGTCCGAGGAACAGCAGGCCGACGGGCCAGTCGGCGACCTTGAAGAACACCGTGGCACCCATGGCGGAGATCACCATGTAGGCCACGCACATCCCGGCGTTGGGGCGGGGATCGTTGCCCCGGTAGCGGTTCCAGCCGATGGCGAACCAGTGGATGCCATACGCGGAGAACGCCAGCGCGGCCATGTAGAGCGGCGGCTCCTTGGCGAACACCTGGAACCAGGTCAGCCCGACGAACAGGATTACGCCGGTGACCAGTTGGCACAGGCCCGGCATCCAGATTCCCCAGACGCCGATCGCCCGGTCCACCGCCTCGTTCCTCTTGGGGTAGCCGAACAATTCGTGGGGGCCGTAGATCAGGTATCCGGTACCCAGACCGAAGAACCCGAGTGCCAGCGGCGGGAATGCCGAGGCGGCGAATGTCACGTCCATATTCGTCCTCCTTCGAGGAGAACTGACACTCTTGATTAATTCTGCGCCCTTTTAGGCCACCACTTTTATGTGACCTGAGTCACATTTCGAGACTCATTTAAGGGAGCCGTGCGGTGTCGGTAGGACCACCCCCGATCCGGTGTCCAGGCCCAGCGACGGGCGGCCGCGCGAGGAGCAGCATGCGAGGTGACCGCATCTCACCACCACTTGGGGGACACCCATGAACGAGATCACCGCCCGGCGGCTGACCGGCCTCGCCGGGATCGCCACCGCCGCCGCCCTCATCGTCGAGGTGCCGCTGTACTTCCTCTACGACGGCCCGCCGCCGGACGTTAACGTGCTGGCCCGGCTGCTGATCGGGATCGTCGGACTGGCGTTCCTGGTCGTGTTCGTGACGGCCTTCCGGGAACTGGTCCGGTGCGTGAACCCGGCGTACGAGTGGGCCGGTTCGCTGGCCCACTCCACCGGGCTGGTCTACGCGACCGTCACCCTCGTCTCCAGCGGCCTGGAGGCCGGCGCGGTGATCGCCGCCGACCACCCGATAGACCCGACCATCACGGTCAGCGGCACCTACATCCTCTACGGCTCCATCTCCCGCCTCATGCTGGCCCTCTTCCTCACCGCGGTGGGCCTCACCGTCTCCCGCACCCGCCTGCTGCCCCGCTGGACCGGCCGCTCGGCGTACGTCCTGGCCGCGGTCAACCTGGCCTTCGTGCCGTCCCTGTTCTTCGGCAACACGCCCGCGCACTTCTACGCGGCGAACGGCTGGGGCACGACGGCCCTGATGGGCGCGATCCTCAGCTACTGGCTGCTGGCCCTCGGCATCAGCACCTACCGCAGCGCCGCCACCCACGGCACCCCGGCCGCCCGGCTCGCGCAGCCGCAGCTCTGAACTCCCGTGCCGGCGAGGGCCGTGGTGCCCGTCCCGCGAGGGGCGCACCACGGCCTGTCGCACGTCTCGCGTCCGTCGCCGACGCGCTTCACCCGTTCCGGGGCAGTTCCTTCAGCGGGACGGTCTCCTCCGGGACCGGGAGCACCGGCCGCGCCCGGGTCGAGAGGTCGACCCTCGGCGCGCTGCGGCACACCCGCGCGGCGACGGCTTCGGCGTCGCCGGCGGGAACGGACACCGCGAGCAGCGCGTAGTCCGCCGGGGGCCACACAACGACGCACACCACCGGCCTGCCCGGCCGCACCGCCACGAAGTCCCGTCCGCCGTGGTGACCGCGCACCCCGAGGCACAGCACCCCGGGCACCCAGACCCCGCGCCCGGCGGCTCCCCGCAGCGCCCGCCACCAGTCGGGCTCAACGATCACTCGGCTCACCCCGTCGAGCGGCACCCGGAGATCCCCGTGCCGAGCGAGCAGCCTCTCCCACCATGACAGCCGTACGACGAGGTCGTCGTCCCGGACGAGCATCCGTGCCATCGTTCAGCCCCACTTCCGAGCGCGGCCGTTTCCCGCCACGAAGGTTCCCGTCACGGGGGCTTCCGGGTACCCACGGACCCCGGGGCGCGAATCGGGGGTGAGGGCCTGCCATTCGGGTCGACCGACGCCTCGTCCGGCGTGTCGCTGCACGGGTCCCGATCGGGAAGGGCGCACAGTCGGCGCAGGTGAAATCGTTCCTGCATCACCATGTGATGGTGGGGCGGGTGGGACTCGAACCCACGGCCGACGGATTATGAGTCCGCTGCTCTAACCGGCTGAGCTACCGCCCCATAGCGGCGTGTCGCGTACATGTGTGCGCGCCGTCTGCCGCAGCATAGCCGCTCATACGATCTCCTGCTCCGGATGCCCGGCTTCTGCGCTGCTTCCTGACCTTGAGACTTCGCGGGCGGGCGCGGCGGTTCCCGCGGACATGAAAAAGGACCCCTGAGGGGCCCTCGTTCAGCGCGCTCCCCCGACTGGACTCGAACCAGTAACCTGCCGGTTAACAGCCGGCTGCTCTGCCAATTGAGCTACGGAGGACCGAAGCTCCCCCGACTGGACTCGAACCAGTAACCTGCCGGTTAACAGCCGGCTGCTCTGCCAATTGAGCTACGGAGGATCGCCTCGTTGCATCGAACGTACCTACCTGGGTATTCGCCAGGGGGCGGGCGCTCGCTGCGACACATACATTAGCGCAAGCAGGGGGGTGCTCCGCCAATCGGTTCTCCCCCGGCGCCGACGCCTGCACCGCAGACCCACACAACAGGGAAGGGTGGCCGCCATGCGCTACCGGCTCACGTTCCTCGCCGGACTGGCCCTCGGTTACGTACTCGGCACGAGGGCCGGCCGCGAGCGCTACGAGCAGCTCAAGAAATCGGCCCAGCGGATCGCCGAGAACCCCGCGGTCCGCAACACCGCCGAGACCGCCGCCCAGCAGGGCCGCCAGTACGCCGGCAAGGCCTTCCACACGGTCAGCGACAAGGTCGGCGACCGCGTCCCCGCCTCCGTCGCCGACCGCGTCCGCTCCCTGCGCGAACGCAACATCAACGGCACCCCGGACGACGACTGGGGCACGAGCAACACGTAGGGCGCCCCGAAGGGGCGCGGGGCCGTATCGATCTGCGGCTCCGCCTCGCCGCGCGACCAGCCACAACGCGCCCGCAGCCGCCGAACGCACAGTTGCCGCGCGGCGACAACGCGCCCCCGGCCGAAGCAGGCGCAGCGGTACGGCAAAATCCTCGGTATGGGGATAGTCGCCGGCTTGGACAGCTCACCCGATTTCACGCGCATCGTCGTCTGTGACGCGGACACGGGCGCCGTGCTGCGCCAGGGGTACGCCCCGCACCCGGTGGACACACCGGAGGGCGGCGGGCGCCCCAGCGACGTCGACCCGCAGGCCTGGCTGCTGTCCCTCGGCGAGGCCGCGGGCGGCGGTCTGCTCGAAGGCGTGCAGGCGATCGGCGTGTCGGCGCAGCCCAACGCCCTGGTCCCGCTGGACGCCCAGGGCGCCACGGTGCGCCCGGCCCTGGTCGGCGGTGACAAGCGCGCCCAGGTCGCGGCGGCCGATCTGATCGACTCCCTCGGCGGCCGGGAGGCCTGGGCGCAGGGCGTGGGCTGTGTCCCGCAGGCCGCGCAGCCCGTGACCAAGCTGCGCTGGCTCGCGAAGAGCGAACCGGAGAACGCACGCCGTACGGCCGTACTGCTGCAGGCCCACGACTGGCTGGTGTGGCAGCTGCTCGGCCGGCCGGTGCGGCGGACCACCGACCGGGGCGGGGCGTCCGGCACCGGGTACTGGTCGGCCGGCAGCGGCGCCTACCGGCCCGACCTCGTCGAGCTGGCGCTCGGTCACCAGGCCATGCTGCCCGAGGTGATCGGCCCGTCCGACGCGGCCGGTACGACCCCGGAGGGGCTGCTGATCTCCGCCGGCACCGGGGAGACCATGGCCGCCGCGTTCGGGCTGGGCATCGGGCTCGGGGACGCGGTCGTCTCGCTCGGCGCCTCCGGCTCCGTGATGGCCGTCCACCCCGAGGCCCTCGCCGACCAGTCCGGGATGATCACCTCCCTGGCCGACGCCACCGGCATGCACCTCCCGGTCGTCACCACCCTGAACGCGGTGCGCGCCCTGCGCGGCGCCGCCGAACTCCTCGGCCTGCCGGACCTGGAGAGCCTGTCCGAGCTGGCGATGAAGTCGACCCCGGGCGCCCACGGGCTCGTCCTGCTGCCCTACCTGGAGGGTGAGCGCACGCCCAGCCTGCCGCACACCGCGGGCACGCTCGCCGGGCTGCGGCGGGAGTCGATGAAGCCGGAGCACCTGGCGCGGGCCGCGTTCGAGGGGATGCTGTGCGGGCTCGCCGACGCGCTGGACGTGCTGCGCGGCCGGGGCGTGGACGTACGGCGGATCTTCCTGCTGGGCCAGGCCGCCGAGCTGCCCGCGGTGCAGGCCGCGGCGCCGGCGCTGTTCGGCGCGCAGGTCGTCGTACCGCAGCCCGCCGACTACGCGGCGATCGGTGCCGCGCGGCAGGCCGCCTGGGCGCTCGGCGTGTCGCAGGGCACCCTCGACCCGCGCACCCCGCCGGCCTGGCAGGGCGCGGCGGCGCAGATACTGGAGCCGGGCGACGAACTGCCCGTGGGCCAGGCGGTGCGCCAGCAGTACATGTCCGTACGGGAGCAGACCCACCCCGGGGCGTTCCGGGTGTAGGCGACGGGGCGGCCCGCGGCCGGGCGACGGGGGCGGCCCACGCGCGTCGCGCCGTTAGCTCGCGGCACGCGTTGCGCCCGTAGCTCAATGGCCCGCCTCTTGGGTTAATCGGTTGAGGTAACGCGGGTGGAGTGTCCGACGATAGGTGCCAGGGGCACACCGACCGGCCCCCGCCGACCGACTCCGAGAGACGCAGCGTGCTCATACGACTTCTACGGACCTATCTGAGGCCCTACCGGAAACCCATCGCCCTGCTGGTGCTGCTGCAGTTCCTGCAGACCTGCGCCACCCTCTACCTGCCCACGCTGAACGCCCACATCATCGACAACGGTGTCGTCAAGGGCGACACGGACTACATCCTGTCCTTCGGTGCCCTGATGATCGGCATCTCGCTGGTGCAGGTCGTGTGCAACATGGGCGCCGTCTACTTCGGCGCCCGTACCGCCGCCGCGCTGGGCCGGGACGTCCGCGCCGCCGTCTTCGACCAGGTGCAGTCGTTCTCCGCGCGTGAGGTGGGTCACTTCGGCGCTCCCTCCCTCATCACCCGGACCACCAACGACGTCACGCAGGTCCAGATGCTGGCCCTGATGACGTTCACGCTGATGGTGTCGGCGCCCATCATGTGCGTCGGCGGCATCGTGATGGCGCTCGGTCTGGACGTGCCGCTGTCGGGCGTCCTCGTCGCGGTCGTGCCCGTCCTCGGCATCTGCGTCACGCTGATCGTGCGCCGGCTGCGGCCACTGTTCCGGGCCATGCAGGTCCGCCTCGACACGGTGAACCGGGTGCTGCGCGAGCAGATCAGCGGCAACCGGGTGATCCGCGCGTTCGTCCGCGACACCTACGAGCAGGAGCGGTTCGGGAAGGCCAACGCCGACCTGACCGACATGCAGCTGGCCACCGGCCGGATGCTCGCGCTGATGTTCCCCATGGTCATGACCGTGGTGAACCTGTCGTCGATCGCGGTCGTGTGGTTCGGCGCGCACCGCATCAACAGCGGCGGGATGCAGATCGGCGACCTGACCGCGTTCCTCGCCTATCTGATGCAGATCGTGATGTCGGTGATGATGGCCACCTTCATGTTCATGATGGTGCCGCGCGCGGAAGTGTGCGCCGAGCGCATCCAGGAGGTCCTGACGACCGACTCCAGCGTGGTGCCGCCGTCGGCGCCGGTCACCGAGCTGCGCCGGCACGGGCACCTGGAGATCCGGGCCGCCGGGTTCCGCTACCCGGGTGCCGAGGAGCCGGTGCTGAAGTCCATCGACCTGGTGGCCCGGCCGGGCGAGACGACCGCGGTGATCGGCTCGACGGGCAGCGGCAAGTCGACGCTGCTCGGCCTGGTGCCGCGGCTCTTCGACGCCACCGAGGGCGAGGTCCTCGTGGACGGCGTCGAGGTGCGGGAGGTCGGACCGGAGCTGCTGGCGAAGACGGTCGGGCTGGTGCCGCAGAAGCCGTACCTGTTCGCGGGGACGGTCGCCACGAACCTGCGCTACGGCAACCCGGATGCCACCGACGAGGAGCTGTGGCACGCGCTGGAGGTGGCGCAGGCGAAGAACTTCGTCAGCGAGCTGGAGGGCGGGCTGAACGCGCCGATCGCGCAGGGCGGCACGAACGTCTCCGGTGGCCAGCGCCAGCGCCTCGCCATCGCGCGCACCCTGGTGCAGCGCCCGGAGATCTACCTCTTCGACGACTCCTTCTCCGCGTTGGACTACGCGACCGACGCGGCGCTGCGGGCGGCGCTCTCCGAGGAGACCGCCGAGGCGACCGTGGTGATCGTCGCCCAGCGGGTGGCGACCATCCGGGACGCCGACCGGATCGTCGTCCTGGACGAGGGCCGGGTGGTAGGCACGGGCCGGCACCAGGAGTTGATGGCGACCAACGAGACCTACCGGGAGATCGTTCTCTCCCAGCTCACGGAAGCGGAGGCTGCCTGATGGCCGGGCCCATGGGACGCATGATGGCCGGGGGCGGCCCCGACCAGCGCTCGATGGACTTCAAGGAGTCCGGCAAACGCCTCGTCGGCCAGTTCAAGCCCGAGCGCCTCGTCATCGGCTGTCTGCTGATGTGCGTGGTGGTCAGCGTCGGCCTGAGCGTGATCGGCCCGAAGATCCTCGGCAAAGCCACCGACCTGGTGTTCGGCGGGATCATCGGCCGGCAGATGCCCGCCGGGGCGACCAAGGAGCAGGTCCTCGACTCGATGCGCGCGCACGGCAAGGGCGCCGTCGCGGACATGCTGAAGAGCACCGACTTCACCCCCGGCAAGGGCATCGACTTCACCGCCGTCGGCAACGTGCTGCTGCTCGCGCTCGGCACCTTCCTGGTGGCCGGTCTGCTGATGGCGGTGGCGACGCGGCTGGTCACGCTGGCCGTGAACCGGACGATGTACCGGATGCGGGAGGCCGTCCAGACGAAACTGTCGCGGCTGCCGCTGTCGTACTTCGACCAGCGCCAGCGCGGCGAGGTGCTGTCCCGGGCGACCAACGACATCGACAACATCGGGCAGACGCTCCAGCAGTCGATGGGCCAGCTGATCAACGCGCTGCTGACCATCATCGGCGTGCTCGCCATGATGTTCTACGTCTCCTGGATCCTGGCGCTGGTCGCCCTGGTGACCGTGCCGCTGTCGTTCGTGGTGGCCACCCGGGTGGGAAAGCGTTCGCAGCCGCACTTCGTGCAGCAGTGGCGCTCCACCGGCAAGCTGAACGCGCACGTGGAGGAGATGTACACCGGGCACACCCTGGTGAAGGTGTTCGGCCGGCAGCACGAGTCGGCGAAGCAGTTCGCCGAGCAGAACGAGGCACTGTACGAGGCGTCGTTCAAGGCGCAGTTCAACAGCGGCGTCATGCAGCCGCTGATGATGTTCGTGTCGAACCTGAACTACGTGCTGGTGGCCGTGGTCGGCGGCCTGAGGGTCGCGTCCGGCTCGCTCTCCATCGGTGACGTGCAGGCCTTCATCCAGTACTCGCGGCAGTTCTCGATGCCGCTGACGCAGGTGGCGTCGATGGCGAACCTGGTGCAGTCGGGTGTCGCCTCGGCAGAGCGGATCTTCGAACTCCTGGACGCGGAGGAGCAGGAGGCGGATCCGGTGCCGGGCCTGCGGCCCGAGGAACTGCGCGGGCGGGTGGAACTGGAGCACGTGTCGTTCCGCTACGACCCGGAGAAGCCGCTCATCGAGGACCTGTCGCTGAAGGTGGAACCCGGCCACACGGTGGCGATCGTCGGCCCGACCGGCGCGGGTAAGACCACGCTGGTCAACCTGCTGATGCGGTTCTACGACGTCTCCGGCGGCCGGATCACCCTGGACGGCGTGGACATCCAGAAGATGTCCCGCGACGAACTGCGCTCCGGGATCGGCATGGTCCTCCAGGACACCTGGCTGTTCGGCGGCACCATCGCGGAGAACATCGCCTACGGCTCCTCGCGCGAGGTCACCCGCGGCGAGATCGAGGAGGCCGCGCGGGCCGCCCACGCCGACCGGTTCGTCCGCACCCTCCCCGAGGGCTACGACACCGTCATCGACGACGAGGGCGCGGGCGTCTCCGCCGGTGAGAAGCAGCTCATCACCATCGCTCGGGCGTTCCTGTCCGACCCGGTGATCCTGGTCCTCGACGAGGCGACGTCGTCCGTGGACACCCGCACCGAGGTGCTGATCCAGAAGGCGATGGCCAAGCTCGCGCACGGCCGCACGTCCTTCGTGATCGCCCACCGGCTCTCCACGATCCGGGACGCGGACACCATCCTGGTCATGGAGAACGGCTCCATCGTCGAACAGGGCGCCCACGCGGAGCTGCTGGCGTCCGACGGGGCGTACGCCCGCCTCTACAAGGCCCAGTTCGCGCAGGCGGTGGCGGAGGTGGACTGAGAGGCTGCCAACGCAGTTCCCCGAGCCCCGAAGGGGCTCGGGGCTGTAGCGATTTGCGGCTCCGCCGCGTGGGCGCGACCAGCCACGACGGCGCCGCAGCTCGGTCGGTCGGTCAGTCCAGGTACCCCCGCAGCTGGTCGGCGAACGTGTGGTCCCGCAGCTTGTTGAGGGTCTTGGACTCGATCTGCCGTATCCGCTCCCGCGTCACCCCGAAGATCCGCCCGATCTCCTCCAGCGTGCGCGGCCGCCCGTCCATCAGCCCGTACCGCAGCTGTACGACCTTCCGCTCCCGCTCGCCGAGCGTGGACAGCACCGCCTCCAGGTGCTGGCGCAGCAGCAGGAACGCGGCGGACTCGACGGGGCTCGTGGCGTCGCCGTCCTCGATGAGGTCACCGAGCGCGACGTCGTCCTCCTCACCGACCGGCGCGTGCAGCGACACCGGTTCCTGGGCCAGGCGCAGTACCTCGCCGACCCGCTCGGGCGCCAGGTCGAGGTGGGCGGCGACCTCGTCGGGCGTCGGCTCGTAGCCCCGCTCCTGCAGCATGCGCCGCTGGACGCGCACGACCCGGTTGATCAGCTCGACGACGTGCACGGGGACCCGGATGGTGCGGGCCTGGTCGGCGAGGGCGCGGGACATGGCCTGGCGGATCCACCAGGTGGCGTAGGTGGAGAACTTGTAGCCGCGGGCGTAGTCGAACTTCTCGACCGCGCGGATGAGTCCGAGGTTGCCCTCCTGCACGAGGTCGAGCATGGTGAGCCCGCGGCCGACGTACCGTTTCGCTACGGACACCACGAGCCGCAGGTTGGCCTCGATGAGCCGGCGCTTGGCCATCCGGCCCAGCACGACGAGCCGGTCCAGGTCCAGCGCCAACTGGCTGTCCAGATCGGGCGTGTTGAGGAGTTTCTCCTCGGCGAACAGCCCGGCTTCGACGCGGCGGGCGAGCTCGACCTCCTCGGCGGCGCTGAGCAGCGGGATGCGGCCGATCTCGCGCAGGTACTGGCGGAACAGGTCGGCGGAGGGGCCGCTGGTGTCGGCGCGGGCGGCGGCGGCCGGCGTCTCGACGGGCTCGGCGGCCTCCGCGGCCTCCTCCGGCTCCTCGGCCAGCGCCTCGGCGGGCGGTTCCGCCGGTTCGGCGGCCGCCTCCGGGTGGAGCGGGCCGCGGCTCTGCGGGGGCACGGCCACGAGAACGTCGCTCTCCGCGTCCGGTTCTTCGGCGGTGCCGGTGGCGCTGGTGGCGCTGGTGCTGCTGTCGGTCTGGGTGAGGGTCTGGGTCTGCACGGGGGCGACCTCCAGGATGATCGCTGCGGAGGTGTGCGGCAGCGGTACTTCGGCCGGAGCCCACGGCTCGCACTCCGCGGTCTCGGGCACCGCCCCCAGTGTGGGGTAAGACACATACTCGCCACGAGGGGCGTGCGGTGACTTTTTGCATCCGCTTCGTGACCGACTGGTGATCGGGGCGGTGAAACCCAGGTGCCGCGGACCGGGTCGGCCTGCGAAGATCTTCAGATGTCCGGACCCCTGTACGAATCCCATGTGACCGTCCGTTGCACCGGCCCCGCCGAGGCGGAGCGGCTGCGCGGCTGGGCGGAAGCGGCGGGGCTGAAGCTGACGCACATCGTGCTGGCGCGCGGCCGGATGCGGAAGCAGCCGATGCTCACCCTCGCCGGTTCGGCGTCGTACGCGGAGGAGTCGGCGCGGGCGGCCGAAGCCGTGGCGGCGCTGCGGGCGGAGGGTTTCACCCCGGTCCGGGTGAAGACGGAGTCGGTGCCGTGGGCCCCGGGGGTGCCGGCCGGGCCGTGCGGGGGCGGACAGTACTTCGAGCACCACGTGAAGCTGCTGCTGACACCCGAAGCCGACCTGGACCGGCTGGCCGCTCGGGTCGTCCCGCACGGCGCCCATCTGTCGTGGAACGCCCGCCGGGTGAGGGGCGGCGGCCGGCAGGAGCGGTTCGTGACCCAGCGCTGCCGTGGAGTGGACGGCGAGGAGGCCGGGCGGGCGCTGGAGCAGCTGCTGAGCGAGCTGGAGGGGCTCGAAGTGCTCTCGGTGGAACGGGAGTTCGTGCTGTACGACAGCGACGAGTCGGTGGACGACGGATGGATCGAGGAACGGATGACGGAGGGGGTACAGGGATGAGTGAGGCGAACCGGCAGGAGCGGTGGCCGCGGGTCGACGTGCCCCGGACGATGACCCGGGTGCTCGGCGACGACGTGACCCAGCGTCCCGTCTTCGAGCCGGCCCTGAAGCAGTTCCACAACGCGTACCGGGCCACCGACCCCGTCTTCACCGACCCGGCGCGGGGCGAGGCGTGGCACGCGGCCCGGCGGCAGGCGCTGCACCTGGTCCTGACCGCGATCGCCGGCTCCGAGTGGTCGGAGGCCCTGGTGCTGCGCGGGAGCCTGCTGATGTCGGTGTGGTTCGGGGAGGCGGCGCGCGAGCCGGGCGACCTGGACTTCGTCGTCGTACCGGCGGAGTGGGGGATCGAGGAGGAGCGGACGGCCCGGATGCTCGCCGGGGTCGCACGGGCGGCCGAGGCCGGCGCCGGCGGCATCCGCTTCCGGGCGTCGGATGCGGTGGTGGAGGACATCTGGACCTACGACCGCGTACCCGGCCGCCGGATGAACCTGCCCTGGTCGGCGCCCGGGCTGCCCGACGGGCACGTCCAACTGGACTTCGTCTTCAACGAGCGGCTGCCCGAGGCGCCCGAGCGGGTGCAGCTGCCGGACTGTTCGGTGCTGCCCGGTGCGACGCCGGGGCTTTCGCTGGCGTGGAAGCTGATGTGGCTGATCACCGACCTGCATCCGCAGGGCAAGGACCTGTACGACGCGGTCCTCCTGGCCGAACGTCATCCGGTCTCGCACGATCTGCTGCAACAGGTGCTCCGCGACTCCGGCGAGTGGCCCGTCTCCTCCCTGGAGAAGCCGGTGTCCCTCGCGGACGTCGCGGCGGCGGCCCGGCACGTCGAGTGGGAGCACTTCGTCACCGAGTACCCCCTGTTCGCCGAGCGCGAGCGCGAGTTCGCCGACCGGCTGGTGCGGGCGCTGGCGCCCTGCTTCCCCGAGGCCGGAACGGTCTAGAGGGCTTCGGCGCCCCGTTCGCGCAGGGCCTGGTCGTACTGCTGGAGGACCCACATCTCGTTCTGTACGGCGGCGAGTTGGGCGGGGTCGCCGCCCGTGGAGAGGCGGGTGAGCTGGGACTGGATGTCGCGGATGCGGCGCTCGACGGCGCGGCGGCGGATCTGGACCAGGACCGTGCCGGCGTAGGTGTCGTCGACGGTGCGGCGCATGATCGGCTCGACGGCGAGTTCGGTGACCATGGCGCGGACGGCGTCGTCGGCCGCGGCCTCGCGGACCCGGACCAGGTACTCCTGCGGGTCCTGGACGCCGTACTCGGCGCCGCCGGACTCGGCGATCGTCTGGCGTACGGCGGCGTAGGGCGGCGCGGTGAACTCGTCGACGCCGTACGCGTCGAAGGCCGGGGAGACCAGTTCGGGGCGCTGGAGTGCCAGTTTGAGGAGTTCGCGTTCGGCGGCGTAGACCGGGTTGCGGAGGGTCAGGGCCGGGCCGCCGGGCCGCTGCTGGGGGGCGGTCTCCCACTGCTGCTGCGGGCCGCGGGGCGGCTGCGGGCCGCCGCCGCCCTTGCCGCCGCGCTCGCGGGCCCAGCGGGCCAGCTGGGCCACCCGCTTGACGACGAACTGCGTGTCGAGGATGCCGAGCAGACCGGCCAGTTCGACCGCGACCTCGTGCTGCGCGCCGCTGTTCTTGATGCGGGCCACGATCGGCGCGCACTCGTCCAGGGCGGCGGCGCGGCCGGCCGGGGTGTCCAGGTCGTAACGGCTCACGACGTGGCGGAGGGCGAACTCGAACAGCGGGGTGCGGGGCTCGGCCAGCTCGGCGACCGCCTCGTCGCCCTTGGCGATCCGCAGCTCGCAGGGGTCCATGCCGTCCGGCGCGATCGCGATGTAGGTCTCGGCGGCGAACTTCTGGTCGTCCTCGAAGGCGCGCAGGGCGGCCTTCTGCCCGGCCGCGTCGCCGTCGAAGGTGAAGATCACCCGGGCCGAGCCGTTGTCCATCAGCAGCCGGCGGAGGATCTTGATGTGCTCGCCGCCGAACGCCGTGCCGCAGGTGGCGATGGCGGTGGTCACGCCGGCGAGGTGGCAGGCCATGACGTCGGTGTAGCCCTCGACGACGACGGCCCGGCTGGCCTTGGCGATGTGCTGCTTGGCCAGGTCGATGCCGTACAGCACCTGGGACTTCTTGTAGATCGGCGTCTCGGGCGTGTTCAGGTACTTCGGGCCGGTGTCCGCCTCGTACAGCTTGCGGGCGCCGAAGCCGACGACCTCGCCGCCGATGTCCCGGATCGGCCACATCAGGCGGCCCCGGAAGCGGTCGATGGGCCCGCGCCGGCCCTCCTGGGCGAGGCCGGACAGCAGCAGCTCCTTGTCGCTGAACCCCTTGCCGCGCAAGAAGCGGATGAGGTGGTCCCAGCCCTGGGGGCTGTAGCCGACGCCGAAGTGGACGGCGGCCGCCTGGTCGAAGCCGCGCTCGGCGAGGAAGACCCGGCCGGTCTCGGCCTCGGGGCTGCTCGCGAGCTGCTCGGCGAACCACTGCGCGGCGACCTTGTGCGCCTCGACCAGGCGGATCCGCTCGCCCCGCTGGTGGGCCGGGTTGTACCCGCCCTCCTCGTACCGCAGGGTGATGCCGGCCTGGGCGGCGAGCCGCTCCACCGCCTCCGAGAAGGAGAGGTGGTCCACCTTCATCACGAAGGTGATGGTGTCGCCGCCCTCCTGGCAGCCGAAGCAGTGGAAGAGTCCCTTGCTCGGGCTGACCTGGAAGGACGGCGACTTCTCGTCGTGGAACGGGCAGAGTCCCTTGAGGTTCCCGCCGCCCGCGCCCCGCAGCTGGAGGTACTCGGAGACCACGGCGTCGATCGGAACCGCGTCCCGAACCGCCTTCACGTCCTCGTCGTTGATCCGTCCAGCCACGAGGTGATTCTACGGGGGCGGTGTGACAGCGCCGGCCCTCAGGGAGATCAGGGAACCAGGCTGTCGAGCGGTACGTGCGGGTCGGCCAGCGCCTCCGGGTCCACCGCCGCCCCGGACCGGATCAGCGCCTGGATCGGTTCTGTGACATCCCACACATTCACGTTCATCCCGGCCAGCACCTTGCCTTCCCGGACCCAGAACGCGATGAACTCCCGCTTCCCCGCGTCACCCCGGATGACCACCTCGTCGTACGACCCCGGCGGCGCCCACCCGCTGTACTCCATCCCCAGGTCGTACTGGTCGGAGAAGAAGTAGGGCAGGCGGTCGTAGGTGCCGTCCTTGCCGAGCATGGCGCGGGCCGCGGCCGGGCCGCCGTTCAGGGCGTTGGCCCAATGCTCCACCCGCAGCCGGGTGTCGAAGAGGGCGTGCGGGAAGGAGGCGACGTCACCGGCCGCGTAGATGTCGGGGTCGGAGGTCCGCAGCCGGGAGTCCACCGTGATCCCGCCGCCGTGCGCCCGCTCCGCCAGCTCCAGGCCCGCCGCCTTGGCCAGGCCCGTGCGCGGCTCCGCGCCGATCGCCGCGAGGACGGCGTGCGCCGGGTGCTCCTCGCCGTCGTCGGTGCGGGCGGCGAGGACCATGCCGTCCTGGCCGACGATCTCGGTGAGCTTCACCCCGAAGTGGAAGCGGACGCCGTGCTCGCGGTGCAGCGCGCCGAACACGTTCCCCAGCTCGGGACCGAGAACGCCGTGCAGCGGCGTGGGCGTGGGCTCGATCACGGTGACCTCGGCGCCGTACTCCCGGGCCGCCGCCGCCACCTCCAGGCCGATCCAGCCGGCGCCCGCGATCACCAGGTGCCCGTTGTCCCGGCCGAGGGAGCCGAGGACGCCCTTGAGCCGTTCGGCGTGGGCGAGCCGGCGCAGGTGGTGG
Source organism: Streptomyces sp. NPDC047028 (assembly GCF_040644095.1). Classification (NCBI taxonomy): domain Bacteria; kingdom Bacillati; phylum Actinomycetota; class Actinomycetes; order Kitasatosporales; family Streptomycetaceae; genus Streptomyces; species Streptomyces sp. NPDC047028. The sequence goes on along the minus strand of NZ_JBEYVS010000018.1, from coordinate 9,747 downwards.
ACGCCCGCGAGGTCGGTGCCGGGGATGTCGAGGCGGCGGGGCTCGGCGCCGGTGGCGAGCAGCAGCTTGTCGTAGTGGACGAGGGTGCCGTCGTCGCCGAACCGGACCGTCTTCGCGTACCGGTCGACGGCGTCGACGGTCTGGCCGAGGTGCAGCTCGATGTCGTTCCGCGCGTACCAGGCGGGCTCGTGCACGAAGACCTTGTCGCGCTCCTCTTTGCCGAGCAGGTAGCCCTTGGACAGCGGGGGCCGCTCGTAGGGGTGGTCGCGCTCGTCGCAGATCAGTATCACGCGGCCGCTGAACCCCTCCGCCCGCAGCGTCTCGGCCGCCTTCGCGCCGGCGAGGCCGCCTCCGACGATGACGAATGTCTGATCCGCGTCGACCACTTGATGCCTCCTCGTAAGGGTGCCGCCACATGCGAGCGTCCCGCACGCGGCGTGTTGCGGGAAGGGGGAGTGACCCGATCAGGCCACTCGGGGGCACATTCCTCTCACATATGCCCCGTCAGTCTCGCGTGCAGCGAGCGGGCGGAGGCGTCCGTGAGGGAGGCGATCTGGTCGACGATCACCCGTTTGCGCGCGTGATCGTCCGATGCCCCGTCGAACAGCGCCCGAAACTGCGGGTCCAGCCCGTCGGGCGCCCGGGCGGTGAGCGCCTCCGCGAGTTCGGCTACGACCACCCGCTGGTCGGCGCGCAGCCGCTCCTGCTCGGCCCGCTGCATCACATACCGGTCGGCGACCGCCTTGAGCACCGCGCACTCCAGGCGGGCCTCGCGGGGTACGACGAGTTCGGCGTCGTAGCGCGTGAGCCGGCCGCTGCCGTACGCCGCCCGGGTGGCGCCCTCGGCGGCCAGGCAGAACCGGCCGATGAGCTGGCTGGTGGCGTCCTTCAGGCGGGCCTGGGCGACCGCCGTGCCGTCGTAGCCGTGCGGCCACCACTCCTGGTCCTGGAGCCGGTCCAGGGCGGCGGCGAGTTCGGCGGGGTCGGTGTCCGCCGGGACGTACCGGCCGACGGCGACCTCGAACACGGCCTGCCGCTCGGGCTCGGCGTGCAGGCAGTTGGGGTCGATGTGACCGGCGTGCAGGCCGTCTTCCACGTCGTGCACCGAGTAGGCCACGTCGTCCGACCAGTCCATGACCTGCGCCTCGAAGCAGGTGCGGGTGCCGGGGGCGTACGCGCGGACCCAGTCGAACACCGGGCGGTCGTCCTCGTACACCCCGAACTTCCCGGACGCCGGGTCGGTGGGGTGGGCACCCCTCGGCCAGGGGTACTTGGTGGCGGCGTCCAGCGCGGCCCGGGTGAGGTTGAGGCCGACCGAGCCCTCGGGCGTGAAGCGCTTGGGTTCGATGCGGGTGAGCAGGCGCAGCGACTGGGCGTTGCCCTCGAAGCCGCCGCAGTCGTCGGCGAACTCGTTCAGAGCCTGTTCGCCGTTGTGACCGAACGGGGGGTGGCCGAGGTCGTGGGACAGGCAGGCCGCCTCCACCAGGTCGGGATCACAGCCGAGGGCCGCGCCCAGCTCCCGGCCCACCTGGGCGCATTCGAGGGAGTGCGTGAGCCGGGTGCGGGGGCTGGCGTCCCAGGCGTGGGTGCGGGTGCCGGGCGTGACGACCTGGGTCTTGCCGGCGAGGCGGCGCAGGGCCGAGGAGTGCAGGATGCGGGCGCGGTCGCGTTGGAAGGCGGTGCGGCCGGGGCGCTTGTCCGGTTCCGGGGCGAATCGCTCCAGGGCCGCTGGGCCGTAGGCGGTGAGGGGTGCTGCGGTGCCTTCCATGGGTCGACAGTACGGGGCGGCTGTGACAAATGGGGGTTGCCGGTGCGCCTAGTCGGTTGCCGGGTTCGGATTTCGGGCGGGTGCGGGTGCGTTGTGGCTTGTCGCGCCCACGCGGCGGAGCCGCATATCGACAGAGCCCCGCGCCCCTTAGGCGGCTTCTGTGGACGTGGTTGTCAGGCTCTCCTCGTAGCGGTGGAGGATCAGGTCGGTCATCGCTCTGTGGGCTCCCAGGGGGGCCGACGCCAGCCAGGGGGTCTGGGTCGCGCACTGGGTGGCGAAGTGGCCCGGGGCTGTGAAGTAGGAGGCGATGGCGATGTGGGGGCGGCCCCGGGCGGTCAGGGCTCGTACGGCTGTGTCGATCGTCGGGGTGGCTGCCGAGGCGTAGGCGGGGATCACCGGGACGCCGAGGCGGGCGGCGAGGAGGCGGGCCGTGCGGCGGGTGTCGGTCGCGGAGTCCGGGTCGCGGGAGCCGGCTGCCGCGAGGACGACGGCGGCGGTGCGGCGGGCGGCGTGGTCGAGGACGGTCGGCCAGCCGGACTCCAGGAGGCGGGTGTGCAGGGCGTCCACCAGGAGGGGGTGCGGGCCGAGCGGGGCCGCCACGCGCGCGCGTGCCGGTGCGGCCGCCGCCAGCCCGGGGATGTCCCGCTTGACGTGGTAGCCGCGGCTGAGGAGCAGCGGGACGAGGACGGCGGGAGCGGCGCCGAGGGCGGTGAGGGTGTCGGAGAGCAAGGGGGCGTTCAGCTCGATGTGGCCCAGGTGGACGGGGAGGCCGGGGCGGCGCTCGCGCACCTGGTCCAGCAGGGCCCGTACGGTCCGCAGCGCGCGCGGGTCGCGGCTGCCGTGGGCCACGAGGACGAGGGCGGGCGGAGCCGGGCGGCGGAGACGTGCGGTGCCGGTTCGGATGCTGGTGCTGTTCGACGCCGTCATGCGGGCAGCCTGCCCGAGGGACGTTGCGCCCCCGTTGCGCTGCCGTCACAGGCATTTTCCGTGGGCTCACCTCGTACGGGTGTGCGGTGTGAGGCCGGGCGGCGCGAAACCGGACCGCCGCCGAGCGCGTCCTCCATGGTCGTAGCCGATCACTGGGGGCCGTATGACGTTCCGCCGACCGCGGTTGCCGCGTACCCGCTCGGGGCAGCGGCGGCTGGTGCAGGCCGTGATGGCCGTGTGCGTGCTGGCGCTGCTTCCGGCCACCTGGCTGTACGTGTCGACGGCCGGCCGGCTGCGGACGGTGGCGGACGTGCCGCGCACCGAGGTCGCCGTGGTCTTCGGCGCGGGCCTGTGGGACGGGGAGCCGTCCCCCTATCTGGCGCACCGGCTGGACGCGGCGGCGAAGCTGTACCGCGCGGGCCGTGTCGAGGTCGTGCTGGTCACCGGCGACAACAGCCGGAAGGACTACGACGAGCCGGACGCGATGCGCGCCTATCTGACCCGGCACGGGGTGCCGGACGGGCGGATCGTCAGTGACTACGCCGGATTCGACACCTGGGACTCCTGCGTGCGCGCCAAGAAGATCTTCGGGGTGGACCGGGCCGTACTGATCAGCCAGGGCTTCCACATCCGGCGGGCGGTGGCCCTGTGCGAGGCCGCGGGGGTGGACTCGTACGGCGTCGGGGTCTCCGACAAGCACGACGTGACCTGGTACTACGGCGGGGCGCGCGAGGTGTTCGCGGCGGGCAAAGCGGCGCTGGACGCGGTGTTCCAGCCCGATCCGCGCTTCCTGGGCCCGAAGGAGGCGGGGGTGACGCGGGCGCTGGCCGGCGGGCGGTGAGCCTCGCTGCTCGTGGGCCGGGGACCTCACTGCTTGCTCACCGGCGTGGGGAGGTCGCCGTCCCGGCCGTGTAACCGGCGGCGGACCCGAGCCGTAACACTCCCCGCGCAGGCTGGGCGGCATGGACACCACCTCGACGCCCACCCACTGCCCGTACTGCGCCCTGCAGTGCGGGATGAACCTCACGCCCCGCCCGCAGGGGGGCGTCGAGGTGACCGAGCGGGCCGGCTTCCCGGTGAACCGGGGCGCGTTGTGCGGCAAGGGCCGTACGGCGGCCGAGGTGCTGTCGCCGGCCGCGCGGCTGACCTCGCCGCTGGTCCGGTCGGGCGGCCGGCTGGTGGAGGCGTCCTGGGCCGAGGCGCTCGACCGGATCGCCGGCGCGCTGCGGGAGACGCGCACGGAGCACGGCGCGGACGCGCTCGGCGTGTTCGGCGGGGGCGGGCTGACGAACGAGAAGGCGTACGCGCTCGGGAAGTTCGCGCGGGTGGTGCTGGGGACCTCGCAGATCGACTACAACGGCCGGTTCTGCATGTCCTCGGCGGCGGCCGCCGGCACGACGGCGTTCGGGTTGGACCGGGGGCTGCCGTTCCCCCTGGAGGACGTCCCGAGGAGCGGGTGCGTGATCCTGGTCGGCTCCAACCCGGCCGAGACCATGCCGCCCTCGCTGCGCTTCTTCACCGAACTTCGGGAGAACCGCGGCACGTTGATCGTCGTCGACCCGCGCCGCACGAAGACCGCCGAGCAGGCCGACCTGCACCTCGCGCCCCGGCCCGGCACCGATCTGGCGCTCGCGCTGGGCCTGTTGCATCTGGTGGTGGCCGAGGGGCGGACCGACGAGGAGTACATCCGGGACCGGACCACCGGCTGGGAGGAGGCGCGGGCGGCGGCGATGGCGCACTGGCCGGAGCTGGTGGAGCGGATCACGGGGGTGTCCGTTCCCGAACTCCGCCAGGCGGTAGGGATGTTCTGCGAGCCGGAGTCCGCGATGGTGCTGACGGCGCGCGGTCCGGAGCAGCAGTCCAAGGGCACGGACACCGTCGGAGCGTGGATCAACCTGTGCCTGGCGACCGGCCGGCCGGGGCGCCCGCACTCCGGGTACGGCTGTCTGACCGGGCAGGGCAACGGGCAGGGCGGACGCGAACACGGCCAGAAGGCGGACCAGTTGCCCGGCTACCGCAAGCTGGACGACCCGGCGGCGCGACGGCACGTGGCCGGGGTGTGGGGGGTGGACCCGGACAGCCTGCCCGGGCCCGGCCGCAGCGCGTACGAACTCCTCGACGCCCTCGGCACGGACATCCGGGCGCTGCTGCTGATGGGCTCCAACCCGGTCGTGTCGGCCCCGCGCGCCGCACACGTGGAGCAGCGCGTCCGGTCGCTGGACTTCCTCGCGGTGTGCGACGTCGTCCTGTCGGAGACGGCGGAGCTTGCGGACGTCGTCCTGCCGGTGACGCAGTGGGCGGAGGAGACGGGCACGACGACCAGCCTGGAGGGCAGGGTGCTGCTGCGCCGCCGGGCGGTCGCCCCGCCGGACGGGGTCCGCAGCGACCTGGAGGTCCTGCACGAACTGGCCGCCCGCCTCGGCATGGAGAAGGGCTTCCCGACCGACCCGGAGGAGGTGTTCGGGGAACTGCGCCGGGCCTCCGCCGGCGGCCCCGCCGACTACTCGGGCATCACCTACGGGCGGCTGGCGGCGGAGGACGGGGTCTTCTGGCCCTGCCCGGACGGAACGCCGGCGGACAGCCACGATGACTCACCCCACCCCGGCACCCCCCGCCTCTTCCTGGACCGGTTCGCCACCGGTGACGGGCGCGCGCGGTTCGTCGCCGTGGCACACCGGGCGGCGGCGGAGGAGCCGGACGCGGAGTATCCGCTGCTGCTGACCACCGGCCGGGTGGTGGCCCAGTACCAGTCGGGGGCGCAGACCCGGCGGGTCGCGGAGCTGAACGCGGCGGCGCCCGGTCCGTTCGTGGAGTTGCACCCGCGGCTCGCGGCGCGGCTCGGCGCGGCCGACGGCGACCCGGTGACGGTGGTGTCCCGGCGCGGCCGGGCCGTCGCCCCGGCCCGCGTGACCACGGCCATCCGCCCGGACACGGTCTTCATGCCGTTCCACTGGCCGGGCGAGGGCCGCGCCAACACCCTCACGAACCCGGCGCTGGACCCGACGTCGCGGATGCCGGAGTTCAAGACGTGCGCGGTGCGGGTGGAACTCCACCGGCCGGCCGAAGCCCGCTGATCAGCGGCCGACCGGCCAGACGCCGTCCGGGACACGGGCGCCGTCGGTGCGCAGTCGGTCGACGACGCGCGGGGCGGCCAGGTACACCCAGGCCCGTGCGGTGCCGCCGTCGGCGCGCACGACGTCGCGGGCGACGCGTTCGTACAGGGCGCCCGGGTCGCCCGGCACGTACTCCTCCAGCAGGTCCAGCTCCGCGAGGAGCGCGTCGTACGCCGACGGGAGCGGGGTGACGAGTTCGCCGTGCACCACTCCCCCGGGCTCCTCGACGGCGTAGGGGTAGCCGGGGCCCTCGTACAGAACGGCGTCCCGCAGGTGTGCCGGTTCCTCGGTGTGAACGCGGCCGCGCAGGTACCGGTCGTGGTGACGGCCGCCGGGACGGAGGGTGCCGTAGACGAAAAACGGCAGGCCCGGGCGGGGTTGCTGCTCCGTGACGATCACGGAAACGATTCTCTACCCCCTCCACCTCGTCACACATCTCCATGAAGACGCTATGGACATGACATGTCATGCCTCCTTAAATCTCAGGGGACAACAGCGCCAACCCCCACGCCTCGAAGGCGCCTTCCCAAGGAGACCGATGAGTCGGATACGGCACGTCCGAGGATCCCGTCGTCTCGCCACGGCCGGCATAGCAGCCACCAGCGCCGCCCTGCTGGCCACCGCCCTCTCCCCCGCAGCCCACGCGGACGCCCGGCCGACCCGGGCCACCGCGATCGAGAACGCCGCGTCGGCCCTCGTGGCCCATGCCGCGAGCCTCGGCCTGACCTCCGCACAGGACACCAGCGTCCGGGACGTCATCGTCGACAAGGACGGCACCCAGCACGTCCGTTACGACCGGACCTACCACAACCTCCCCGTGCTGGGCGGTGACTTCGTCGTCCACCTGGCCCCCGGCGGTACGTACCGCAGCGCCAACCGGGCCACCAGAGCCACGATCTCCCTCCCCACGATCGCCCCGAAGCTGTCCGCGCCCAGGGCCGCCGACCTCGCGGTGAACGCCCTGCGCGCCGCCAATCTGGGCGAGACGCTGCACCGGCTCAAGGCCAAGCCCGAGCTGATCGTCGACGCCCTGCACGGCACGCCCCGGCTGGCCTGGCGCACCAACGCCGTCGGCCAGGACTCGCTCGGCAACCCGGTCGCCCGCACGGTGCTGACCGACGCCCGCACCGGCGCCCAGATCGACGCCTGGGACAGCATCGAGACGGCCGCCGGCGACGGAAAGTCCCTGTACAGCGGGACGGTTCCGCTGGAGACGACCCAGTCCGGCTCCTCGTACCAGCTCAAGGACCCCACCCGCGGCAACACCTACACCGGTGACGCCGAGGGCAAGACGGACCTGTGCTTCTTCGGGATCTGCTTCGTCCGCGCCCCCGCGACCCTGTTCACGGACGCCGACAACCACTGGGGCACGGGCAGCAACAGCGACCGCGCCTCGGCCGCCGTCGACGCCCAGTACGGCACCAACGAGACCTGGGACTACTACAAGAACGTGCACGGCCGCAACGGCATCGCCGGTGACGGCAAGGGCTCGTACAACCGCGTCCACTACGGCAGCAACTACGACAACGCCTTCTGGGACGACAGTTGCTTCTGCATGACCTACGGCGACGGTGACGGGACCACCTTCGGCCCGCTGGTCGCCCTCGACGTCGCCGGGCACGAGATGACCCACGGCGTCACCTCCAAGACGGCGGGCCTGACCTACTCCGGCGAGTCCGGCGGCCTGAACGAGGCCACCTCCGACATCCTCGGCACGATGGTGGAGTGGTACGCGAACAACCCCTCCGACAAGGGCGACTACCTGATCGGCGAGCAGATCGTGAAGCCCGGCTTCGGCCAGCCCGCGCTCCGCTTCATGGACAAGCCCTCCAGGGACGGCAACTCGGCCGACTACTGGAGCAGTTCAGTCGGCAACCTCGACGTCCACTACTCCTCCGGCGTCGCCAACCACTTCGCCTACCTCCTCGCGGAGGGCAGCGGACCCAAGACCATCAACGGGGTCAGCTACAACTCCCCGACCTACAACGGCTCCACCCTCACCGGCATCGGCCACGACAAGGTCGGCAAGATCTGGTACCGCGCCCTGACGGTCTACATGACGTCCTCCACGAACTACGCGGGCGCCCGCACGGCCACCCTCAACGCCGCCAAGGACCTCTACGGCGCGAACAGCACGGAGTACAACGCGGTGGCGGCGACGTGGAGCGCGGTCAACGTGAACTGATGTACTGAGGTCCCAGGACCCCTGAAACACCGTGAAGGCCGGCGCCGCAAGCAGGGCACCGGCCTTCTCCTCGTGCGGGTTCGCGTGACCGGCACACGTCCGTCATCGCAATATGCCCGGATTGCCTTTCCGTCAGATTAGAACTTCGTCACCGGGGCAGTCAAATTCGGCAATCATTGTCATCAATTTTTCGTGAGTCGAATTATTCCGGAAAGTCGGATATTTCTGCACAATGAACCCCAGAATCTCACGGCTAAACCTAACCGCTTCAGCAATAATTTCCTGCACGCCACAGCTTCCAGCCTCAGGATCCCAAGACCTTTGCACGACCAAATCAAGACCGTCAGGGATGCAATGAATAAGCAGATCATTCTCGGTAAAACTGATACTGCCGGGATCCCCCTGTCGGACTTCTTTAACCGCAAACAGGAGACTGAAGGCGAAGTCTAGGGCTGGAGTCTTCGGAAATGCCTCCTTCCCAAGGCCAGGCATAGAGATGCTGACATCCGTGAAGAAGTAGTCGTAGCGCAGATCCATTTCACTCGCCCGCTCAAGGCGGGCAAGCTCGCTTTCCCTGGGCGACTTCATGGACTCTGACACAAATTCGATACTAATCATGAAATTTCGAATTCTCCCACGTGAATGATGACGCGCCACCCGTCGCCCGCACATTCCTATTTGGATGGCGCGGGCGACGAGCTTCGCGGGACGTGACCGTCAAGGTATCGGATGCGCAGTCCTCAGACTCCCGTCTACATTGAGGACCACCCTGATACCATACGCTCTATTGGTACCGAGTCCACGACTCTGTTTGTTACTCAGAATCCCGACTCCATCCGGCCCAGCGTTGACCCTACCTTCGTAGACGTAACCGTCACGCCCCCCACTGTTAGGGCTCGCCGGATTGTTACTCACAACCTCTTGAATCCATTTCTGAACCTTTCGCCCTTTCCCAATGAATGCACCCTTAGTCTCGGGATCGTATTCCGCGCCGCCGATGCGATGCCGGTCCTGGACATGCTGCCAGCCGTCATATTCGTCTGTACTCCAAGTGATCTCCGGGTTTTGAGCACCCGGGTCCACAGATTTGCCGCCGCCGCTTGCTGCTCCGTCGGCTTCGCGGAATGCTCGGCCGAGTTTGTCTGAGCCGGAGTCGAGCATTTTTTTGCCGGCTACGACTCCTCCGATGCCGCCGGCTATCGATGGTACGCCTGCTTCGCAGAGGACTCCGACGCCGCATTCGACGATTCCGGATGCGGTGAGGACGATGCCGCCTGTCTCGCTGAATGCTCCGCCGATGGTGTCGAAGAGTCCTGACCAGAAGTCGTTGCTGCTGGCGAGGCTTGAGAGGTAGTTTCCGTTGTTCTGGCTGCTGTCGCCGGGGCCGGTGGGTGCGCCGCTGCAGTATTGGGACAGTCCGGTGCGGGCGCAGAGTACAGGGTTGTAGCTGGAACTGCCGTTGCTGGTGGTGGTGTTGCTTGTGTTGCCGGTGCTGTCGGTGGGGGCTGTGCCGGATCCTAGTCGTCCGTCTCCGTATTCTTTTCCGTGTTTGGTTTCCCATTCTTCGACCGTTTTGGTTCCGCCGCAGATGCCGTCTTGCATGCAGACGGCTTGGCCGGTGGGGTCGGCTTGGGTGACGGGGTTGTTGTTGGCGTAGCTGTAGCCGTTGAGGGATTGGTGTTGGTCGAGGGTGAGGAGGGGGTCGGTGCTGAGGAATTGGCCGGTGGTGGGGTCGTATTCGCGGGCGCCGATGT
>NZ_JBEYVS010000017.1:0-155232 GCF_040644095.1 Streptomyces sp. NPDC047028 | reverse complement strand
AGATCAACGTCCTCTACGCCATGCTCCGTGACCGCCAGCCCTTCCAGGCCCGAGCACCCCTGCGTCTCGTGGCTTGACAACAGCATTAGGCAGCCGCCTCCAAGGTCGGTCGGACGGGGATGCCGGCGGGCACGGACACGATGTGCGCGGCGAGGAGCGGCGGGACGGCGTTGCCGACCTGCTCGAACTGCTTGGTCTTCGTGCCCTGGAAGGGGTAGTCGGGACGGAACGACTGGAGGACGGCGGCCTCCGCGACGGTGATGCGGACGGTTTCTGCTTCCTCGTTCTCCCAGGACACGTTGTTGCAGCGGTGTCCGAAGAACAGCGTCCCGGCCGGCTCCGTCGTCGGGCGTACCGTGGCGTTCCTCTGGCTGTTGTGCCGCAGAACCCACTGGCCGCCTGCCTTGACGGTGAAGGTGGGCGCCGGTCCGGCGTAGGGGTCGGCGGTCTGCCGGCTGCCGTCGGGCAGTTGGTTGCGGTTGGTGTGCAGCACCCATGACCGGGTCTTCTCGGTCAGTGCCCACGACGGGCCGTCGGCGGGGAACTCGTTGCCGCCCGGTGTCTTCCGCTCCCCGCGGGTGTTGACGGTCAGCCCGTCGGTCCAGCCGAGCGCGTCGGCCATCGACACCCATGGGTGCAGGCACTCTCCGAAGAGGTCGAGTTCGGGTGCCTTGGCGTGCGTCGGCGCCGGCGCGGTCACCGCACGTGCCCGCGAGGCGATGAGGATCGCGCGCTTGCGGGTCTGCGGGACGCCGTAGTCGGCCGCGTTCAGGACGCCGGTCCACGTGCTGTAGCCCCATTGCTGGAGGTACAGCGCGTAATGCCGCCACAGTGGGAGGACATCGGGGACTTCCTCCAGGCACACCCACTCCGGGCGCAGGTCGGCGAGCCAGCGCATCGGCTCGGCCGCAAGCAGCGACCGCTTGTCCCGGCACTGTTCCAGGAGACAGGCGCGGGTGTCGCGGCTGTGGGCGAGGTCGTGAACGGCCTGGTGCACAAGCGCCTGATCCGCCAACCCGCCGCGCTTGCCGGCACGGGACCAGGCCTGGCACGGCGGCGACGCGATGAGACCCGTGATGCGGTCCTTGAACGGGCCGGTCGGGTAGACGGCTACGTCGGTCTGAATGGTCGCGTGGCCGGCGGCGTGCGCGGTCCTGCACGCCGCTGTGTCCCACTCCAGGCCGATGTCGGACAGGCCGAGCATTCGCAGGCCCTCGGCCCAGCCACCAGGTCCGCGGAACAGTTCCACGATGTCGCCGAGGATCGCGCGGCCACCTGCTCCGGTCGCGCTCTTGGTTGATGACGCGTTCACGACGCTGAGGTGCCGGGACACGCCCCGGGCTCGCCGGATGTCGGTCGGTTCGGTCATGCTGGGTGTCTCCAGTCCTGTTGAGGGTGCTGGGTGATGAGGGCGGCCCCGGTTCTTTGGCGAGATGCGGGGGCCGCCCTTGTTCGTGCGATCTAGCGGTCCGACACGGCAGGCGGCAGAGCCGGTGCGGGCGCCGGGGCCATGGCGGTGAGGTAGAGCCGGACGCGGGTACGGTCGCGGGTCGGGTAGGCCCGCAACGGGCCCGTGGTGAACGCGTCGGCGAGCGCGGCCGTGACACGGTCGACTTGCTCCGGGACGCAGATGACGCGGATCTCGAAGGTGCCGGGCCGGTTCACAGGCCGTGGATGGAGCTGACGACGGCGGCGGCCATGTTGTTGATCGGTCCGGCGGCGCCGGTGGAGGCGAGGAAGAACCCGAACATGGCCGCCGTGAACGCGGAACCGGCGCTGAGGCTGTTGGAGCGGAGCAGGAAGAACAGGACGAGTCCGAAGATGAACACGAGGGAGACGGTCACGACCATGGCGTGTAGCTCCTGTCGGTGTCGTAGCGGTCGGGGCGTCGGGTACCGGCGCGGTGGATGTCGCGTCCGGTGTTGAGCAGGCGGCGCCCGGCCCGGAGCCGGTAGCGCTGTCCTCGGCAGCGGCGGCAGGCCTTGACGGTGCGCCGGCCGATGCGGACGCCGATCCCGGAGCACTTCCGGCACCGGGCGAACGGCCGCACAGCACACAACGCTGCGTAACCGGCGAGGATGAGCAGGACGGCGAGGCTAGCCAGAGCCACGGGGGCTCACATCCCTTCACGGGCGGGTTTTCGGGGGTTTTCGCAGGTGGGCCGCTAGACGCTAGTTCGCTGATCAACGGCCCCTTAGGGCGCTAGTGGGCGTGCTAGACCTAGCGGCCGGGCGTGCTAGGTCTAGCAACGTTGCTGGGGTCAGGCGGCGGCCCGGTCGGCGTTACGGCGTGTAATCGCGGCGGTGATGTCGGCGCGCTTGATGCCGCGCCGGTTGGCGCCCTCGCCGTCGTCGGTCTGCCCCCACACCTGGCCCGGCTTGATGCCCCACGGCTTGAGCGCGGCCGTGACGTTCTCGCCCTGCCACCCGGCGTAGGTCTCCGGGTGGGCGGCGGCGAGCCGGGTAGCGATCCGCTCGCACCACACGGCTTTCTCGCCGTCGGCGATGACGTCGAGGACGTCGGCGAGGATGTCGGAGCCGCTGCCGGTGTTCTCGGGGCCCTTGCCGATGGCGTGCCCGGTGACGTTGCCGTAGGCCTCGCGGGCTTGGCGGGCGCGGGCGACGATGCGCTCGGCGGCGACCGCGTCCACGAACGCGCTCGCGACGATCCGCGGGTCGTCCCCCTCACCCGCCATCCAGCAGATGCCCCGGTCCGAGCGCGAGAACATCGTGGCCCGATACCCCGACTTGTACATCGACGTACCGAGCACCATGTCGTTCGCGGGCTGCCCCATGACCTTCAGGCAGAAGCGGAGCACCGCATTCGCAGAGATCCCGGTGGGCAGGGACTTGGCGTCGGGCCGCTGGGTGCCGAACATGGCCACGATCCCGAGTGCGGGGCCGCGCTTGACCAGGTCGGTGCAGATAGCCTCGATCTCCTTGCCGTGTTCCTCGTGCTCGAACGGCACCTGGCACTCATCGAACCCGACCACGATCGGGTGCAGCCCGAGAGCCTTGTCGGCGGCGAGTTCGGGGGTGACCTTCGACTCCGGGCACCGCGAGCGCGGCAGGGACTTGATGACCTTCGCCCGGCGCCGCAGCTCCTCCTTCAGCTCCCGCAGCGTTTCCACGACGTACTCGATGTCGTCGTCTTCCTCGCCGGCGCGGTAGCGGTGGCAGACCGGCTCCAGCGCGCCGAAGTCGCCGGTGCCCTTGAAGTCGAACGCGTGCACCTCCGCCCGCGGGTCCAGGGCCGCGATCAGGAGAAACAGTCGCATCAGGAACGTCTTGCCCATGCGCGGAATCGACCCGACCACCACGGACGCGAACATGAGGGTCACGGCCACGTCCCGCATGCGCTGGTCGTTGCCGAACACGACGGGGCGGAACAGGTCGACGGTGCCGGTCTTGGCGAGCGGCCAGGCGGGTTTGGTGGTCTCGTTCATCGGCTTGTCCCCCACCCACAGCACCAACCGCCCCTCGTGCTGCTCAGGGTCGGGGGAGGGCCACACACAGCCGGTCTTGCGGCGCAGACCGGAGGCGAGGGGCTTGCGGGCCTCCATGATGTCCTCCGGCGTCACGCCATACGGCAGGTCCAGGTCCGCCCGGTAGCCGGGCCCGTCCCGCACGATCTCCGAGACGAACCTGAGGCCGTTCATGTCGCCGCCCTTCTTGATCGCGGCGGTGACCTTCGCGTTCCCGATGCTGTCGAGTCCGCGCAGGACGATGGAGCCGGTCAGCTTCTGCACCTCGGTCTTGAGGACGGCGGGGCCGACGACGGGGGCGTCCGGCTGCTGTCCGCCCATGCCGAGTAGGAGCACGCCGCCGGCGGCGAACGCGTACAGGAAGGCGGGGGCGAGGACGTACAGGTACAGGGCGAACCCGACCCCGAACACCGCCGCGACCAGCGTGACGAGTCCGCGCAGGCGGATGCGGCCCGCCCGGAGCCGGGCGAGGCGCATGTACTCCTCAACGTCCTCGGTCCGCACGGCGAACTCACGGAGGGGTGCGGCCTCGCGGTCCCACACCCATCGGTTGGTTGCGGCGATGAACCGGCACGTGCCCCGGGGGGCCATGAGGGTGAGGCGTCCGGCGTAGACGGGAAGGCGGACGCCGTGGAAGAGGGCGGAGTACCCGGCGTTCGCGGCGGCGTGCCGGGCGGTGGCGGTGAAGTCGCGCCGGTTGGTCAGCCATCCGGCCAGGACCGGCTTGCGCTTCTCGATGCGCACCTTCGGGCCCGGCAACGCCGGGTTGTCGACCGCCACCGGAACGGCCGGCGCGTCGTCGTCGGGGTCGGTGGGGTTGGGGACGGGCCGCAGGTGCGGGCCCGTGGGGCTGTCAGCCATGCTGGAGGCTCCCTGCTGCTCAATGAGGGTGGTGGGTGGCCCGGGGGCGGCCTTGTTTCCTTGGCCGGGACGGCCGCCCCCGGGGCGTTGCTACTTGCGCTTGCCGGCGCGCTCTTCGCGCTTACGGGCCTGCTCCAGAACGCGGTCGACCTTGCGCTGAAGGTCGCGCTGGTCGACCCGGCCGCCGTACTGGCGGTCGTCGGCCAGGCCGCGCTTGTACATGCGGGCGACGTACCAAGCGATCTGCGTCTTCTCACCAGCGGTCAGGCGAGGCTGCTTGCTCATCTCGGTCACTCCCGTTCCGGGCCGGACTGTCCGGCTCCCCACAACCCCCGAAGCCACGTTCCGGGGGTCACGGGCAGCTGTCAGCGACGGCCGCGGGAACGGCGCAGGGTGTTGGCGGCGCGCTTGCCGTCCTCGCCGCCCACCGAGCGGACGACGGTGACGACTCCCCACGCGCACACGGCCGCGATCAGCGCGAGTAGGGCGAGGTTGGCGGCCATGGCGGTGAGCACGCCGACCAGCAGCGGGCCGAAGTAGACGCCGGCCGCGACCGTGCCGGCGCCCATCCCGGCGCCCAGGGCGACGCGCTGAACCGTGCGGTCCGGCGGCGCCTGATGCACGTGCTGGTGGATGACCTGCGGGCCGCTGAACTGCTGCTGCGGGGTGGGGAGGTGGTTGGTGTAGGTGTAGGTGCCGTCGGGGAGCTGCACGACCCGGGGCACGTCAGGCAGCGATTCCATCCGGGATTCCTTCGGGGTAGGAGCACCGCACGCACGTGCCGAGCGATGCGGGGATGACGTATCCGGCGTCCCGCCCGCACTCGGGGCAGAGGCGGCGGGCGCGGTTGGCCTTGGCCAGGGCCCCCCACCGGGCCGGCGTCATGGGCCGGACCGGCGCTGCGAGGTCGACGCGGTACAGGTAGGCGACCAACGGCGGCCGTCGGCGGCGCGGGCGTTCGAGCTGCGCCGCCACGTCCTGGCCACCCGGCCGCAGGCCCTGTGCTCGGAGCTGACGGCGGGTCGCCAGACCGTCCGGGGCGAGCCGCCACCGGTAGACGGGCAGTGCGCTCACGACGACATGCCCTCAAGGATGAGTTCGCCGTCTCGGTGTTCCTGGTAGCGGGCGGAGACCCATCCGACCGACCAGCCGCACAGGTCCGCAGCCGCCCGCACCGGCAGGCCCTCGCCGAACGCGGCGTGCACGACGACCCGGGCCTTGTCCTCGGGAAGCTTCTCGCTCACCGGTCCGCCGGCCAGCAGCTCTGCGCGTTCACGCGCCGCCCGCTCCTCACGCTCGGCGCGTTCACGGCGTTCACGCTCGGCCCGCTCCTGCTGCTGCCGGCGTGCCTCAGCCTCGCGCTCCAGCCGCTCACGCTCACGGCGCTGAGCGGCCTCCCGCTCGATGCGTTCACGCTCGCGCTGCTGCTGTTCACGCTCGCGTTCACGGCGTTCACGGGCCTCCCGCTCCGCCCGCTCCCGCACCTCACGCTCGGCTCGTTCCGCGCGGCGGGCGGCTTCCTCACGTTCGGTCTGCTCACGGGCGAGACGCGCCTCGTGCTCACGCTGTTCACGGGCCAGCGTGGCGGCGTGCTCGCGTTCCTCACGGGCGCGTCGCTCCGCCGCCTCACGTCGCTCGGTGGCGGCCTTCTCGCGAGCTTCCCGCTCGGCTCGCTGTTCGGCTTCCAGGCGGGTGACGGCGGCGGTGATGGCGCGTCGGTAGGTGAGTCCGGTCTCTGCGGTGACGATGAGCAGGAGCGGTGCGACCGCGTGCACGGCCACGCCGACCAGGTCATTCTTCAGCGCGGAGTCGGCGACGTTCAGTGCCAGCGTCATGCAGCCGGTCATCCACCGCAGCGCGACGGGCCACCGCCCACCGTGCCCGCCCAGCCGGGCCAGGACCGCGTCCAGGCGGACGACGATGACCACCGCAGCGTCAACGACCAACGGCAGGATCGGCGCGGTCCACGCCCACTTCGCCGGGGTGTGAGCCGCGGCGAGCGGGGTCACGGTGAGGATCGAATACAGCATCGCGCCCGACACGATCAGCCACGTGCCGGCCGACAGGGCGCGCTCGGCTGAACGGATATGAACGGCGTTCACGCGTCCACCCCCGCCCGTGAACGCACCTGAGTCGTGGCAATCAAGATGACGGCGGTGGTCGGGTCGCCGACGATTTCACTGTCTTCCGACCACGACCACTCGCCGTCCTCAACCGGTTCGAACCCGAGCCGCTTGAGCGCCCGTGAACGCTCCGCGAGCGTCGGCACCGAGCGGCGCCCGAACGAGAACTCCGGCCAACGCTCCGTCGTGCCGAGCAGCACGACGTACAGCCGCCAGCGGCCACCACGTACGGACATCTGAGCCCTGAACGTCGTCGGCATCACGCCGCCTCCCTTCCGGCGCCGCCCGTGCCCCGACGCCCGGTACGGCGACCGGCCGTCGTGGTGTGCGCGAGCGCCGGGCCGTCGGCCACCCGCCATCCGCCCCCGCTCCGCTTGGCCGCGTACATGGCCTCATCGGCCCGACGCAGCGCCAGCGACAGGGAGGGAGAGGGAAGTTCAGCGGTGAGGCAGGCACCCACCGACGCCCCGACGGCGAGGGTCCGGCCCCGGTAGGTGAACGGGGCGGTCACTTCGTCATGCAGACCGCGCAGAAGCCACGGCAGCGACACCGGGTCGGGCAACGGAACGACGGCGGCGAACTCGTCACCGCCCAGCCGCGCGGTCGCGCTCCCGCGCCGGCCGCTGAGCGCGTCGGTCAGGCTCGCGGCCGTGGCCCGGATCGCTTCGTCCCCGGCCGCGTGCCCGAAGGTGTCGTTCAGGGCCTTGAAGCCGTCCAGATCGAGGACGAGCACGGCGTGCGGGCCACGGGCCAGGGCCCGCGTCGCCCGCCGCTCGAACGCCGCTCGCGTCGGCAGACCGGAGAGCGGGTCACGGCGCGCGGCCGACAGTCGGCGCCGCAGGAGCACGCCGTGTGCGGCCCAGCCCGAAGCGAGCGGGCCCGATGCGGCGAGCACGGTCACGACGTCGTTCATGCCGCACCCCCCGGCAGGCTCGCGCCGGCGGCACGGTTGGCGAGGATACGGCGGGCGGCGAGCAGGCGCCGACGGGCACGACGGATGCGCTGCGTGTCCAGCTCCGACGGCGTGCGGTCCAAGACCACGATCTGCGCGTCGACCAGGTCGACCTCCGCCAGGATCAGCGGCATCTCACGCTCGATCGCGTCCAACTCCGCCTCCGTCGGTTCCACGAAGTCGGCGAACGCCGTAACAGCGTCCTGAACAGTGACGATGTGCTCCATTGGGTCGTGTTCCTCTCGGATAGGAACGGCCCGAACAGCGCCCCCGGTGTTCCCGCACCGGGGGCGCACGCCGTTGGGTCGGAATGTCCGGCTCCCCTCGGCGCTGCTCGTACGAGACGAGCAGCGGAGGCAACCGGCCGCAGCACGAAGCCGCGAAGGGGTTGACGTGCTTGTTTGCGGCCGTAGGCCGCGAAAGTGCTGCGGATGAGAGATCAGGCAAAGCCGGTCCCCGGCCTTTCGGCGGAGATCCGGGCAGGTCGCCCGGCCCGACATGGGCGGTCGGGGTGGTGACCCGCACCCATCGACCGCACGTGTTCATGCGGCTGGGTCGGCACTCTGTTCAGTTCGTCGTAGCGCTTGCTCCGGGCCATGCATCCGGGCGCTGTTCGAGCAGGTCAAAGCCACTTCGGAGCAATCGACCTAGGTCGCTTGCCCTTGATGAGAAAGCTACCTAGGTCGCTTGTGGACGTCAAGCGGTCTCGCGCTCGGGTTCCGAGCGACCTAGGTCAAGTACGCTTTCCGGGTGGACTCACAGCCGAAGAGGAAGCCCAACGCGCGCGAGATCGCCGCCAGGATCAGAGACGAGATCGCTGCGGGGACGTTCGGCCCTGGCGACCGGCTCCCCGGTGGCCGTGCCTACGCCAAGAAGCTCGGCGTGTCCCTGATGACCGTGCAGAACGCCTACGCGCAGCTCCGAGAAGAGGGGCTGGTTGAAGGCGTCTCCGGGAGCGGTACGTACGTCCGGGATACCGCCCCCGGTGAACAAGGGCCCCGTGAGGCAGCGCAGCGGCTCACCGACCTGCAAGCCGAAGTCGCGCGCGTCTCGACCGAACTCGTCGGCCTTGTCGAGCGCGTCAAGCAGCTTGAGGCGGCCGTGGGCCCCACTGAGGGTGAGCCCGGCGCCTAGCGTCTGTCGCGGTGTCCTCGTCATGCATTAAGCGTGTCCCGGTGAGGGCATCGTGAGTACGTACTCCCGCCGCCTCCGCACCGAACTAATCCGAACTTTGGCCGCTTACCAGGGTGTTGGCGGGCCGTCAGAGGCTGCAAGACTGACGGCATGGCCGAACTCAACGGAAAGCCCGTCACCCTAGACGACCTACAGAATCTCGCCCTCACGAACTACGGACACTTCACGTCCATGCGGATGGAGGACGGCACGATCCGGGGGCTTTCGCTCCACCTGGACCGCTTGGTGCGCGACTGCCGGATCGTCTTCGGTGTCGAGTTGGACCGGCAGAAGACGCTGGAGTACATCCGCAAAGCAGCCGAGGGCGTCACCGGGGTCGCCGGCCTCCGCGTCACTGTCTTCGACCCTGCGCTCGACATGGGGCGCCCGAGTGACGCCAAGGACCCCCACATCTTGGTGAATCTGCGGCCTGCCGGCGCAATGCCGCCCCCGCCCCTGGCAGCCAAGACGTTCACCTTCACGCGCGACAACGCGGAGGTGAAGCACATCGGTCTTCACCCACAACTCAAGCTCCGCCGTGACGCTCAGCTCGCCGGATTCGACGATGCCGTGTTCGTCGAGCCGGACGGGCGAGTCTCCGAGGGCGGCACGTGGAATCTCGGCTTTGTCGACCAGGAGGGCACGGTCATCTGGCCTGAGGCTCCGGTGCTCCCCGGTACGACGATGCTCCTGCTCCAGGGCCTCGATTCACCAAAGCAGGTCACCGCTCCTGTGCAGCTCGCTGATGTCTCCAGCATGGCCGCGGCATTCGCCACCAACGTGACCATCGGCGTCCGTACCGTCAGCGCGCTCGATGACGTGCGGTTCCCGCAGGACCACCCCGTACTCGCAGCGCTGCGTGATGCCTACGCCGGCATTCCCGGCGAGCGTCTGTAGACACCCGGTCGCCGTCCCCACGGGGCGGCGACCCACGACCGAGGTAGCCCATGCCACTCGTTACGAAATGGACCGGACGCGAAGTCAAGGCGCTACGTGAGGCCGTACGCATGAGCCTCATGGAGTTCGCCGAGAAGTTGGGCGTATCCGATCGCATCGTCTCCCGGTGGGAAGCGGACGGCGAACAAGCCTCGCTCCGCATGGTGAACCAGGCGGCGTTAGACACGCTGCTTGCCAAGGCAGAACAGGATGCTCAGGGCCGCTTCGTCGGCATCCTCGCTGCGGACGACGTCCCCACCCGAGCGATCATCGAACCCGACGAGAGCCAGACCAGCAGCGGCGACTACGTCAAGCACCCCGGCGACGGCAAGCTCATGGCCTACGTTCCGGAAGGCATCTTCCTGGCGGGGGAGGATGACGAACCCGTGTGGGTGGACGAGTTCCACGTCGACACCTTCCCGACGACCAACGCCGACTATGCGCGGTTCTGCGCGGCGACCCGGCACCCGATGCCCGAGCACTGGGGGAACGGTCGTTGCCCCCGAGACCTGTATGACCACCCCGTCGTGCACGTGACGTGGCGAGACGCGCAGGCGTACGCCACATGGGCCGGGAAGTCTCTACCGACGGCCGAACAGTGGGAGAAGGCGGCGCGCGGCACTTCGGGGCGTACGTTCCCCTGGGGGGATCAGAAGACAGCCGCCAAGTGCAATGTCCGGGAGACCGGCGTTGAGCGCACGACGTCCGTCTCTCGGTACCACAGTGGCGTTTCGCCCTACGGGGTCTACGACATGGTGGGCAACGTGTGGGAATGGCTTGCGACGCCGACCACGCCAGGGCGGTACCAACTTCGTGGCAGCGCCTTCACGAGCCCTCTGTTCCGGGGAGTGCCGGCCGTTCCCAACGACGCCAACGACACGATGCATGACGACGACACCGGATTCCGGTGTGTCGCAACTTCGGAGCAGATGACGCCGCAGCGAAGGTGAGATGAGGCCTCTGTGTAGCATTGGGTCGGAAGTAAAGCGAACGGTCAAGCCCCGAGCTTTCCGAAAGACCAACCGGTAATTTCACTGAGTCGTCCTCTCCAGTACATCCCATTCCCAGGGAGCCCAGTCTGACCCGGTTGGAAAATGCGGGCATCACGAAGATGAATGAACACCGTAGCGCCCTTAGTCTGAATTGCGTCTTGGTACCGTGCCGCCAAGTTTTCGGAGGCAGCAAGTGCTGCCTCTTCCTCTGCTCTTGCGTCGACGATTAGGTCTTCCCAGGATTTGAAGAACAGCTCCATCCCGGATGCCTCATCCAAGTCCAGGGTCTTATTTCCAGTCGCTTCGGCAATCTGGCGACGCATGCCCGCGAACCAAAGCCAATTTGGGACAAGGTTGCCGCTTACGGTTAGACCGCCAACGGTGAGAACGAGGGCGGGACCGTCTTCTTCTCCTTGTGAACCATTGATGATGTTCACGAGAGAAGTCAGTACGTGATCCTGAGTCTCTGAGTCCGTCATTGGCTAATTGCTCCGTTCTTTCTTTGCGGTCCCCTGGCCGTCGGTCCTAGAGGGATGCAAGCTGCGCCTACGCTCCTGCAGCACCTTGCGCTCGATCCGCCTACCTGCGACAGACTCGCTATCCACCTCATCGTTGTGGCGAATCAGCCTAACGGAGTATGGTCGATTATGGATGGAGAGATCTGAGCCCGCTCGCGGCTCAAGGCTCGTTACATTACGAGTGCTGGTTTCGGAAACTCCTGTTGGAGGCATAGAAGTTTTTCTAGCTTCTTCGGCCCTGGCCTGTTCGAGACCTTGCCGAATCCACTGACGCATGAGTTGCGTGACGGGCATGCCGCGTTGCTTTGCTACTTTTCGAATGGAAGACATAGTGGCTTGCTCCATGCGGATAGAGCGAGACACCATAGGGTACCGGGCAGGTTCGACCGAGACTTCTGTGGATTCCATGTCTACAAGGCTGGTGGATTGAAAGTAGTCTGCGAGTGCTTCCATTTCACGCTCGTCGCGATCCGAACTTTGCTCCTCGTTGGGCATCTTCATCTCCTCCCAAAACTCTTGCGCTCACGGACATCCATCTCGCGAGCGGTGACGACATAGAATGAGTTATTTCCTCGCGGGGCGAGAAATACAGCTAGATGGCGCCCACCGTCAGTAACACCCAGCAGCGCGTAAGTGTCGTCCCGAACGAGACGCACACGAAGGGGTTTGGTTTGGCATGCCTCCTCAACCTCGTCGGGGGACACACCGTGCTTGGCGATGTGCTCCTCGTTCCGGTCGTCCCAGATCAGCTCATCGACCCGCACGCGCCGAACGTACCACGACCACTTCTCATCCGTACCCCGTTGGGGTACGGACAAAACTGGACGAAGGGGCTAGCGGTCGTACGCGGGAACGACCCACGTTTGGTACTCGTGAGTGGGCTGCTAAGGCGTGTACTCCCGCGACGGTCGGCAGGGGAGGGGGATGCCTCGTGGGCCATATGTGGGCCAGCAGGGGTGGGACGCGGAGTGTTTGTCGCGTCTACGCAGGTCAGGTCAGGTTTTGTTGCTCGTACCGTACCGGTCTTGAAAACCGTCGTGGCAGCGATGTCACCGTGGGTTCAAATCCCACCGCCTCCGCCCAGGTCGTAGACAGTGCAGGTCAGAAGGGGTGCCTCATCATCTGATGCGCCCCCCTTCTGCATGCACCTTGTCTCACCCCGGCTCGCCGGTGTCCCAGGTGGCGTTCCCCCGCGCCTGCTCCACGGTGTGGGGGCCGACGGCAGACGGGATGGGAGCCGGGGAGAGTGCTGGGCTGAGGTGATGCGAAAGGGATCAGACACTCAGGGCGGCACCGCGCCGAGGCCTACTGCGCCCGCTCTCAGTAACCGATCCGGGTTTCGAGTTGCCCCGCCGTCAGCAGATTGCCATGTGTTCCGATGATCGCGGCACAGCTCGGTCGCCCCAGTTGATCGTAGAAAGCTTGCCCCTGGCCTCTGACCAAGGGATTCACGTATCCCGGAGTGGCCTGGATATTGTCGTTTGAGTCCCAGGTCCGCTCAACACTGACATGCCAGTTTGTGCACAGTGCCGCGAGGGCCGCCCCGGGCGAAGTTCCCGCGGCGAGCGCTCCGCTCATAGCTGTATGAATCTGGTCGCTGAAGGCGCCGCCCGGAGGCGCGATCACGGTCAGATGCCGAAACCCGCTGATGTACGGAGTCAGATTGATGATCAGTGAGCGCGGTCCCAAGTTGCCCCGGGGGGCAAGAGATTGCCGGAGCCGCTCCACAAGTACGTCGGCGTAGTAGTCCGGGTCCACGCGGCCCGCGGCGGCGCGGGCCCTGCTGAAGCCGACGCCGTCACGCTTGTGGACACTTCGCTGCGGGGCCAGTACCAGAGTGGCTGAAGCGACCACTTCGGTGTAGACGTCGATCACGAGTGGATTATCCTGTTCTAGCCTGCCCCGGTAGAGCAGATCGCCGCCGGCACGGACCTGGCCGGCGCCAGTGACCGTGACGGCTTGCCCCAAGAACGTGACGGCCGCATTCCGGTACATCAGCGCTCCATCCACCGGGTTTCGCCAGACAGCGTTTCCCTGTAGGTAAGCCTGGTACCTCTGCTGCTCGAGCAGCTCTGCAGCTTGACGATCGGCCTGAGCTTTTTGCTCCTGCGGCGTCAGGTACTTTCCGACGTCCGCGTATTTAAGGGTCGCCGTCGTGAGCTCGATCTTCCCTGGCTTTTTGTCGAGTAGGTGGACGTCGCTGGAGTCGGTGAGACCCCCGGGTTTCGGCACCTGATCACACGAACCTGGGAAAGCCGCGTAAACCTTTTTACTCCTGTCGACGACGTAAAGTCCTCCCTTGCCAGGGAAATCTCCGGTCCAGACAAACATGGCATCGACAGCGACTCCGCTCTTTAGGTTTCCCAACCGCGCTTTCACGCTGTCGAGCGAAGAGGTAAAACTGCTCGGGATCTTTTCTTCTTTCGCTATATCCCCTCGGAACGATTTGATTTCCTTATCCTTCGGCATTGCTTTGAAGATGTCTTTGAACCGAGCTTGATGCCCCTTGACGTAAGCGAGAATATCGCTATATGTCGCGTCTGCCCCCAGTTCATCTTTGCAGAGCGCAAGAGCCTTGCGCAATTTTATCTTTAGGTCGTATCCCGGATCTGGTGGACCACTCATGATCTGCTCCCGTCGTAGACTCAATGACCCAATCACGCGAGAGTTACGCAAGAGTTCCCCCGCCTCCGCGTCCTCACTCTTTTTCTTCTTCGGCTAGATCTTCCAGCACCTCGATGAAAAGGTCATACGCTGCATCAGCGTCCAATGTCCCCGCGTGGGGGTTCTCGGGAAAATCACGGATGACTCGACCTACGTAGTCGCTGAGAATATCGGACATGGCACCTTGGGTGACAGGCACGTCCGCTGCCACATCACGCACCTCGGGCGTCGGCGAGGCGGCTGGGGAGAAGCGAGACTCGAGTGCCCGGATAATCTCAGCCGTTGGCGGACTACGATCGACGAAATGCGCCACCGTCTGTCGAACCTTGGCGGTCACCTTTTCCGGCCCCTCCGCTGTGCCGGGGGCCTGCTGAGCCGGTTGACTCATTGTTGCGCCCCTTCCATGGAGATAGGTCGCCGGAGGACCTCGGCGGGTCGCATGCGATCATCGTGTTTCTCCCCCCATTTCAGACGATCGAATTGCAACGCTCCGTTGCACCTCGCTCCATATGGTGCATCAGACTCTGCCCTATGACAACTGGTGGAATCGCGGCAGATCACCCAGTGACATAGGCACCCCCGCCGCACGTCGGACAGGGCGAAGATGACGGTCATCAGGGTGGAACCCGAAGTGTCATTTGCTGACTCCCGTCAGTGACGAGACGCCGTACGTCAATCCAGCAGGCAAAAGGGAGTGGAACGTGTCGTCGCCCTGGGAATCGGTATCGGATGCGCTTGGCTCGGCGTTCTCCGGCACGGGGTTGCCTCAGCGGGGAGCCGAAGCGATAGTGGATACGAGGTGCCACGGGCCGGGTAACGGACTCCAAAGGGATCAGCCACCCACACGGGTGCCAGGACTACTCGCCAGCCCCGCTCCGTCAACGCCCCGATCTTGGCTCACCTCTCACAAGAGTGAGGGTCGACACTATGGCTAACAGTGAGAAACCCCCCGAGGACAGCCGACCCCAGCCCCGAGGACTAGCGAGATATTTCAGCAAGCTTCAGAACGCCGGCCGATCCCGATCTCGATCGCGAAATAGCAATCCTAGTGGTCGCAGTCGGTCCGACTCGCCTACTACTGAGCGAGCCAGCTCGTCTATTGAACGACCTGTCGAAGACTTCGTTGGTGCCCAGCCACCCTCAACAGATGTCCTCGCATATCTAGCCTCCACAACGGCCTCGGAATCGACCGTGAAGAAAGAGGAAAAGAGAAGCAGCAGGACTCCGGATCCGGTCCCACAGGTTACGGAAGTAAAGGAAACCAAATCCCTGGACCCATCGACAGCGGAGACTGTCATGTGGAAAGGGCGAACCCTAGTGCTCATGGATATAAGCACTTACGGCGGGTCGGAAGAAGAGCGGGTCGCGCGAGTCGATAGGGATGGAAATAGATTTGCAATCTGGGACAAGTTGGAAAAGAATTGGTACTACCTTAATGAGAGCCTTCGGTCGACCAATGAAGTGGTCGAGGCGGCGACAGTGAGTGCGGGACGCGACTACGGTAGCCAAAAACACTATAATTACCCGGGAATTGACGACGTTATGATAATGGATCTGGCGAAGATCGTGGCCCCAAGTGGACTCGGCTTCCCGGATGGAGTAAAGCTGAAAAAAATCAAAGAAGAAATAAGAGATGGCAAAGTCATTTGGCCTATCCAGGTGAAGCCTACGTATGGCACTCCTCCCTATAGGATATCCGGGGGGCGGCATCGATATCAAGCGTCGAAAGACAGTAATTTTACGCAGATCCCAGTAACGTTGGCGGAAAGTGATGAGGTTTGAAAGCAGCGTCGGGCGTCACACGGCGTGTCATGGCAGCACAAGGTTCCCGGTTCTCATACGGAGGATGCATGAATCGGGGCCAAAACAGCTCCCAGACACAACAGAAGAGGCGCCGTGTTGGGGTTGCCGGCGGCCGTTGAAATGAAACGGCGTCCCACTTCGAGCAGTCCGTGCCCGTGCCCATGCGCCTGCATCCGCGTCGAGGACCCACACACAGCAGCGTGCACGAGCTCAAATGCGCGGGACTCGTATCAGAACCGGCTGGCACGGTCGCCCCCCGAGCGGCCGTCGGCTAAGAAGCCGGTCCATGTTGCTGATCACCTCACGCTGGGTGTCACGCACAACGTGCGTGTACACGTCCATCGTGATGCTGATCTGGCTGCCCGAGGATCTCCAGTGGTCAGGGGGCCGCGGCTCTTCGTTGCGCTGTAGGCCATCTCCTCACGTTCGGGGTCGGGGCCCCAGCGGTCTCGTGGTGCGGGGCGGCACAGTCATCGCTTCGTGGGGCGGCCGTCGAGAAGTCGGGCCCACTACCTCACGTGTGAAGTGTCCGACACTTGCGTGGTGAGGTATTGAGCCATGTTGCCGATGCCGGGCACCGCTCGGTCGGCCTGAGCTCGTACGGACCGCAACGGCATCGCCAGGTCAACTCCGTCGAGCGGAGCAACTGGCCCAGGCTCGTCCAATGCCTCACCGTCGGACACGACGCCACCAGGTCCATCTCAAATCTCCGCTCGCCGCCGCGGTGTTCTCCGCGATAAGCGATCTTCCCGCCTGATGGACATCCGCGGATGGAATCGACCGAGCTGCGTCGGCGGCCCATCTGAGGAGGGCCGGGGTACCACGCATTAGGCTGCGGTCCCCGTCGGCGGTCGCGACGCCGCCGGAACCGTCCCGCTCGTGGGTGCCGTCTCATCGGCAAGTCACGCGATGAGAGAAAAGAGCACCCATGTATCCGTCCGCCATACGTTCCAGACGTACCGCCGTCTCGGTGTCCGCCCTCGCCTTGGGGGCGGTCATGCTGCTCGCGGGATGTCAGGGAGGCGGGAGCGGGAGCGGAAGTGCCGAGCGGGCGCCGGGTCGTGCCTCGGCAACGCCCGCCCCGGCGTCGTCCGCGCCTGCCGACGCTTCCTCGACGGTTGCTCCAGCCTCTTCCGCACCGAGTGCCGTGCCGAGCGCCGTGACGAGCGCCGTGACGTCGTCGTCCGTGGCCGCTCATTCGTCCACGTCGGCGCGTCCGGCCGCCCGCTCGTCGGCGCCGGTGGCGGAGCCGCGCTCCGTGCCCGGATGCCGGAACCTCGTGGTGGGCGCCGCGGTGAAGGCGGAGGTCGTCTCGGCGTACCGGAGGGTGATGCCGTCTCTCCAGCACGTCGCCGTGGGTCACCCGTTCTACTACGGGCAGTGCGGCGGCATGCTCTACGCGGCCGCCCGCTTCGTTCCCGGCGAGGGTGTCACGGCCGGGGAACTCGTCAACTTCCAGGACGAGGGTGCCACGATGAAGTTCTTCGCCCGGCCTGCCTCGGGAAGTTGGCGCCGGGTCGGCGGAGAGGGCTTCCCCGCGAGCCCGAAGGGGTGTGCCGAGCCGGGCAGCAACATTCCGGTCGCGCTCGCGTCCCTGTGGGGCGACTGCCCCGACCACTAGGGTCCCTCGCTCGGATCATGCCGGGCTCGATTCGAGGAGCCCTCGTCCGTCCCAGGTGCGAGAATGCTGCGCGGTGTCTGTCGTGGGCCGAACGGCGGCCGAGGTGCGGGCACCCGTTCCGCGTGCGCGGTCTCGCGAGGTTGTCGGCCGGGAGTCACAGTGAAGGCGTTGCGGAGGATCGAGCCGGAGTTGCCGGTCGATCTCAGTCCCGCGCGGGTCTGGTACACGGCGTACGGCTCGAACACGCACCTGGAGCGGCTCGGGTGCTACATCCGGGGCGGGCGGCCGGCGGGGACGGCCAGGACGTATCCGGGGTGCCGGGATCCGCGGATGCCGAGCCGGTCGGTCGCGGTCGAGCTGGGCGGCGCCCTGTACTTCGCGACCGAGTCGCCCGTATGGGGCGGGGGCAGGGCGTTCTACGACCCCCGGGCCGACGGACGCGTGCTGGCGCGGGCCCATCTGGTGACCACGGGGCAGTTCTCGGACATCGCGGCACAGGAGATGTACCGGGAGCCGGGCGCGGGGATCGACCTCACCGAGGTGCTGACCCGGCGGACGGCGAGCCTCGGGGAGGGGCGCTACGAGACGCTGGTGTGCGCCGGGCGGGTGGAGGGCCTGCCGGTGCTGACCTTCACCGCGCCCTGGGTGATGCGGGACGTCCGGTGGAACCCTCCGTCCGCCGCGTACGTCCGGTACCTGGCGGCCGGCCTGCTGTCGGCGGGGGTGTGGGACGTGGAAGCCGTCGCCTCGTACGTCGCCGCCTGCCCCGGCGCGGCCGGCCACTGGTCCGCGGAGGCGATCAGGGATCTGTTGTCGTCGGGCTGAGTCCGCCGTGTCCCCCCGTACGGGGTCCCGTCATCCTCGCGGCCGACGCGATGGTCGCCCGGGCCTCGTGTTCCGTGAGGCCCGTGGTGCGGGCCGCCTCGGTGAGGGAGTCGGCCAGGGCGGGGCCGAGCCCGTTCTCGTAGGCGCGGCAGGCTGCCCAGAAGAGGCGGGTGTTGCGCTGGCCCTCGTGCGCGGAGAGGACGAACTGGACCAGGCCGCGGCCGTGGTCGGCGGGCGGCTGGTGCGCGGCCGCGGCCGCGGCTGTGGCTGTGGTGGGTGTGGTGCGGAGTGGGGGGACCAGCAGGCGGAGCAGGGCCGGTGGGCAGGCGGCGGGCGGCAGGTGGGCGGTGCCGGGGGCGGTGGTGTAGACGCCGTGGTCGGTGCGTGAGCCTGGGCCGACGAGGTAGCCGCCGGCGCCCCTGATGTCGATGCCCGGCGCGAGGCGGCCGGCGGAGTTGGGGACGACGACCTCCGGCGGCCCCGTCAGCCACAGGTGGCGGCCGCCGCTCGGGGTGAGGACGACGACCGTCTCCGGGACGGTGAACAGGTGGCGGAGGGCCAGTTCGCGCAGGGCCGCCGTGGAGTCGGTGTCCGGTTTGGTGTCCAGGTCGACGCCGATGAGGTGGTGCGGGGACAGGCCGCAGGCGATGCCGTAGCCGGTCGACCAGGGGGCCGCGGCGAACAGGGCGCGGACGCGGGCCGGGTCGGTGGAGGCGTCGTACACCCCGTGGCCGAAGCGGCCGCACTCGCCGTGACAGGGGGCGGCGGGCGCGGGCGCCCCCGCCGGTGCCGGCGCCGGTGCTCGGTGCGGGGAACGCAGGGCCGGCAGCTTCGTGCGGGACAGAGGGATGACGGCCAGGCCGCGTTCGGCGGCTGACAGGGCGTGTGCGAGGGCCAGCGTCGTGGCCTGCCGGTCGGTGGTGGCCATGACTCCATATTCGTACGTACGTTCGAAAAAGGGAAGGGTTGGCCGATCGCGACGCGCCGGGACGGCACGGAAGGGTTGGACAGGTGGCGGAACGGTTCACCCCTTGCCGCGCCTGGAGAGGCGGGTGTGCGGCCTGGGGTTCGAGGAGGGTGAAGGTGACGATGGGGGTTTATCGACTTGTCATCACGCTTACGTGGGAATCACCCCATACGGGCTGGTTCGCCGGGGATTCGGTGGGCAACTCTGGAGGCGCGACGTCGTTCACGACAGCCCGGGCGGTCGGCCAACTGCCTTGGCGAAAGCCGTACTTCAGGTACTTCACGTACGTCACGTACTTCGGCCCTCGGGTCGCAGAGTGCTCGGTTCTGGAGGAACACCATGGCAAGCATCCGTACCGCCCGCGTCATCGCCGCCGTCTCCGCTCTCCCGCTCGCGGCCGCCCTCTTCACCGGCGTCGCGGCGGCGGACAACGGCGCCCTCGCGGACGACGGATCGAACGCCGGCGCGAGTGTCGTCGGCAGCGGGGTCGGCCACGACAACAACGGCAACTCGTCCACCACCCAGCAGAACGCCGTCGGCTCCGGCGCCACGAACCAGTCCAACACCGCCCAGGTGAACGGCTCGGCGTTCACCGCCATCCAGCAGGGCAACGACAACGTGGCCATCCACTTCACCCGCCTGTGGTGGTGAGTCCCGCCTGAGGTTCCTCGTGGGGAGGGCCTCAGGGGCGGGTGTGCTTCAGGGTCATCACGTGGCTGCGCGGCGGTGCTTCGGCGCCGTCGCGCAGCCACGTCCCGCCCACTCGCCACCTTGGCATCTCGCCGCCTTGACACCCCGCCTCATCTGACGGACAGTCAGAAACCGTCGACCGAGGGGCGGTGAGTGCGGTGGCGGCGACGGTGCCGGCGGAGCCGGACGCGCTGGGGGCGCGGCTCAAGTCGTACGAGGGGCGCGCGGCCGCCGTGACCGGAGTGGGCCTGGATCCCGTCAACGCCCCGATGATCCGGCACTGGTGCGAGGCGATGGGCGACACGAACCCGGCGTACACCGGACCGGACGCGATTGCCCCGCCCACCATGCTCCAGGCCTGGACGATGGGCGGCCTCGCGGGCCATCCGGGCCGCACCGGCGCCTACACCGAACTCCTCGCCCTCCTCGACGAATCGGGCTGCACGTCCGTGGTGGCCACCGACTGCGAGCAGGAGTACCTGCGGCCCCTGCGCCCCGGCGACCGGGTCACCTACGACGCGGTGATCGAGTCGGTGTCGGCCCGCAAGACGACGAAGCTGGGGACGGGGTACTTCGTCACCACGCGCACGGATGTCCGGGTGGTCGGCGAGGTCGTGGGCACGCACCGCTTCCGGATCCTCAAGTACGCCCCGGCAGGAGGCGGAAAGCCCACATCCGCCCACCAGGAGTCGACGGCCGCCCGCCAGGAGTCGACGGCCGCCCGCCAGGAGTCGACGGCCGCCCGCCAGGAGTCGACGGCCACCGGCCAGGAGTCGACGGCCACCGGCCAGGAGTCGGCAGCCACCGGGACGCGCGCCCCGGCCCTCCGCCCCCGCCCCGTCGTCAACCGGGACAACGCCGGGTTCTGGGACGGCGTGGCCGCGGGCCGCCTGCTGATCCAGCGCTGCACGGCCTGCGGCACCCTCCGCCACCCGTGGCTGCCGGGCTGCAACGCGTGCGGCGGCCAGGACTGGGACACGGTCGAGGCGAGCGGCGAGGGCACGGTCTACTCGTACGTCGTCATGCACCACCCGCCCTTCCCGGCCTTCGACCCGCCCTACGCCGTCGGCCTGATCGAACTCGCGGAGGGCGTGCGGATGGTGAGCAACGTGGTCGGGGTGCCGTACGACAAGGTGCGCGTCGGGATGCCGGTGCGGCTCGAATTCCGGTCGTACGACGACGAGCTGGTGCTGCCGGTGTTCCGCGCCGGCGAGGAGGCCGGGGGATGACGGCAGACCGAGGTGTGAGGGCAGGCCGCGGCATGAGGAAGGGCCGAGGTGTGAGGGCAGGCGAAGGCGGCATGAGGGCCGGGGAGGAACTGCCCCCGCTGGAGATCCCCGTCACCCGCACCCTGATCGTGGCCGGTGCCATCGCCTCCCGCGACTACCAGGACGTGCACCACGACGCCGAGCTGGCGCGGGCGAAGGGCTCCCCGGACATCTTCATGAACATCCTGACGACGAACGGCCTGGTCGGCCGCTACATCACCGATCACTTCGGTCCCACGGCGGTGCTGCGCAAGGTGGCCATCCGGCTGGGGGCGCCCAACCACCCCGGCGACACGATGGTGCTGACCGGCACGGTCGAGGAGGTCGACGGCGACACCGCGACGGTCCGGGTGACCGGCGCGAACCGCCTCGGCCACCACGTCACGGGCACCGTGACGGTCACCGTCCCGCAGCCCTTCCCCTCCGGAGGCGAAGGATGAGCGTCCGTACCCGGGACCGCCTCGGCGGCCGTGCCGCCGTCGTCGGTATCGGCGCCACCGAGTTCTCCAAAAACTCCGGCCGCAGCGAGCTGCGGCTGGCGGTGGAGGCGGTGCGGGCCGCGCTGGACGACGCGGGGCTGACGCCCGCGGACGTGGACGGCCTGGTGACGTTCACGATGGACACCAGCCCGGAGATCACCGTGGCGCAGGCCTGCGGGATGGGCGAGCTGTCCTTCTTCTCGCGCGTGCACTACGGCGGCGGAGCGGCCTGCGCGACCGTCCAGCAGGCGGCGCTCGCGGTGGCGACGGGCGTGGCGGAGGTGGTCGTCTGCTACCGCGCGTTCAACGAGCGCTCCGGCCGCCGGTTCGGCGCGGGCGTGCGCCACCGGGAGCCGTCGGCGGAGGGCGCGGCGCTCGGCTGGGCGCTGCCCTTCGGGCTGCTCACCCCGGCCTCCTGGGTGGCCATGACGGCCCAGCGCTATCTGCACGCGTACGGCCTGACCCCGGAGGCGTTCGGGCACGTGGCCGTGGTGGACCGCCGGTACGCGGCGACCAATCCGGCCGCCTACTTCCACGGCCGTCCCCTCACCCTCGACGAGCATGCCGCGTCCCGCTGGATCGTGGAGCCGCTCCGGCTGCTGGACTGCTGCCAGGAGACGGACGGCGGGCAGGCGGTCGTCGTCACCTCGCTGGAGCGGGCCCGGGACCTGCCGCGCCCGCCCGCCGTGCTCGCGGCGGCGGCGCAGGGCGCGGGCCGGGCGCAGGAGCAGATGACCAGCTTCTACCGGGACGACCTGACCGGCCTGCCCGAGATGGGCGTCGTCGCCCGCCAGCTGTGGCGCACCTCGGGGCTGGGCCCGGCCGACATCGACGTCGGCATCCTCTACGACCACTTCACACCGTTCGTGCTCATGCAGCTGGAGGAGTTCGGGTTCTGCGGCAGGGGCGAGGCGGCGGACTTCGTGGCCGGGGAGCGGCTGCCGCTGAACACGCACGGGGGACAGCTCGGGGAGGCGTACCTGCACGGCATGAACGGCATCGCGGAGGCGGTACGGCAGCTGCGCGGCACGGCGGTGAACCAGGTGCCCGGGGCCACCCGGACCCTGGTCACGGCCGGCACCGGAGTCCCCACCTCGGGCCTCGTCCTGACGGCGGACTCCCGCTGACCCCCCGTACAACCCCCGTACGGTCTCAGGGTCCTCAGGGGCGAACCCTCAGACGGAGTGCACCCGTACTCCACCTACAGGAGGTGGAGCAGGCCCTACCCCTACAACCTGAGGCGGACTCGTCTTCGGGACCTGCGACCGATCCGCGCGAGGGCGCCCCGCTCCTAGCGTGGAGCCCATGACCACACCCGTCTGCACCAGCGCCTCGGCCGCCGCCGCCGTACCGGCGAGGCAGACTCACACGTACCCCTCGTTCTCGTCCTACGTCAGGGCTCGGCAGCCGGTGCTGCTGCGCACCGCCCGGTCGCTGACCGCGAACCCGAGCGACGCCGAGGACCTGCTGCAGACCGCGCTCACGAAGACGTACGTGGCGTGGGAGCGCATCGAGGACCACCGGGCGCTCGACGGCTATGTGCGCCGCGCGCTGCTGAACACCCGGACCTCGCAGTGGCGCAAGCGCCGGGTCGACGAGTTCGCCTGCGACGAGCTGCCCGAGCCGGAGCCCGTGCCCGGCACCGGGGACCCGGCGGAGCGGCAGGCGCTGCACGACGCGATGTGGAGGGCGATCACCAAGCTGCCCGCACGCCAGCGGGCCATGGTCGTCCTGCGGTACTACGAGGACCTCAGCGAGGCCCAGACGGCCGAGGTGCTCGGCGTGTCGGTGGGCACGGTGAAGTCGGCGGTCTCCCGTGCCCTCGGCAAGCTGCGCGAGGACCCGGAACTGGGGCTCGTCCGCTGACGGCCCGGCCCCGGTACGCCTCGTTCGCCTCCGTGCACGGCCCGAGTTTCCCTGCGGCTAGTGACATACCGCGTGGTATGTGCGCAGAATCAGCGCATCCCCCTACTACCGCGTAGGCCATGCCGCTCCGGGAGGACGCCGTGCTGAGCACCATGCAGGACGTACCGCTGACCGTCACCCGCCTCCTCGTGCACGGGGTGCAGGTGCACGGACGGTCTCAGATCATCACCTGGACCGGGGAGGACGAGCCGCAGCGGCGCAGTTTCGCCGAGGCCGGCACCCGTGCGGTACAGCTCGCGGGCGCCCTCCGCGACAAACTCGGCGTCCGCGGCGACGACCGGGTCGCCACCCTCATGTGGAACAACGCCGAGCACGTCGAGGCGTACTTCGCGATCCCCGCCATGGGCGCCGTCCTGCACACGCTCAACCTGCGGCTGCCCGCCGATCAGCTCGCGTGGATCGTCAACCACGCGGCCGACAAGGTGATCATCGTCAACGGCTCGCTCATCCCGCTGCTCGCCCCGCTGCTGTCCAAGCTGCCGACGGTGGAGCACATCGTCGTCTCCGGACCCGGCGACCGCACCCCGCTGGCCGGCGGCACCGCGCGCGTGCACGAGTACGAGGACCTGATCGCCGGCCGTCCCACCACCTACGACTGGCCCGAGATCGACGAACTCCGGGCCGCCGCCATGTGCTACACCTCCGGCACGACCGGCGACCCCAAGGGCGTGGTCTACAGCCACCGCTCGATCTACCTGCACTCCATGCAGCTCAACATGACCGAGTCGATGGGCCTGACCGACCAGGACGTCTCCCTCGTCGTGGTCCCGCAGTTCCACGTGAACGCCTGGGGCCTGCCGCACGCCGCCTTCATGACCGGCATCAACATGCTGATGCCGGACCGGTTCCTGCAGCCCGCCCCGCTCGCCGAGATGATCGAGCGGGTGCGCCCGACCCACGCCGCCGCCGTGCCCACCATCTGGCAGGGCCTGCTCGCAGAGCTGACCGCCCGCCCCCGCGAGGTCTCCTCCCTCGCCCAGGTGACCATCGGCGGCGCCGCCTGTCCGCCCTCCCTCATGGAGGCCTTCGACGCGCTCGGCATGCGGGTCTGCCACGCCTGGGGCATGACGGAGACCTCCCCGCTCGGCACGGTGGCGCGTCCGCCGGCCCACGCGGTCGGCACCGACGAGGAGTTCGCCTACCGCCTCACCCAGGGCCGCTTCCCGGCCGGCGTCGAGGCCCGCCTCACCGGCCCCGGCGGCGAACGGCTGCCCTGGGACGGCGAGTCGGCGGGCGAGCTGGAGGTGCGCGGCCCCTGGATCGCGGGCGCCTACTACAACGGCCCCGACGCCGAACCCCTGCGCCCCGCCGACAAGTTCAGCGAGGACGGCTGGCTGAAGACCGGCGACGTCGGCATCATCTCCCCCGAGGGCTTCCTCACCCTCACCGACCGCGCCAAGGACGTCATCAAGTCCGGCGGCGAGTGGATCTCCTCGGTCGAGCTGGAGAACGCGCTGATGGCCCACCCGGACGTGGCCGAGGCCGCCGTGGTGGCCGTACCGGACGAGAAGTGGGGCGAGCGACCGCTGGCCACGGTGGTTCTGCGCGAGGGCGCGAACTCCGACTTCCAGGCCCTGCGCGCTTTCCTCACCGAGGAGGGGCACATCGCCAGGTGGCAGCTCCCCGAGCGCTGGACGGTCATCGAGTCGGTGCCGAAGACGAGCGTCGGCAAGTTCGACAAGAAGGTGCTGCGCAGGCGGTACGCGGAGGGCACGCTGGACGTCACCCAGCTGTGAGGCCCCGATGGTGAGGCCCTGGCGACGGGGGTGAGGTCCCGGTCCGGGCGGTGAGGTCCCGGTCCGGGGTGGTGAGGCTCCGGTCCGGGGTGGTGAGGCTCCGGTCCGGGGTGGTGAGGTCCTGGCTCCGGAGGTGCGGTCTCGGTCCCGGGCGGTGAGGCTCCGGCGCCGGGCGGTGAGGTCCCGGTCCCCGCTCTAAGGCCCCGGCCTCGGCGATGAGGTCCCGGCCCCGGCGGTGAGGCTGACCGGCCGACCGGCTCCCCTCACCGCCGTACGGGCGCCGACGGCCCTCACCGCCGTACAGGTGCCGACGGCCTCACGGGGGGCTTCTTACCGCCCGGGACGGGGAAAAGTACCGGGCCGGGTGCCAGTGGTCAGCCATCCCAGCAGCAGCCAGGCTCCCGCCACCGTGCAGACGCCGGACCAGCCCCAGTGGGCGTAGGCCGGGCCGGTGAGGGCCGAGGCGAGGGCGCCGCCCGCGAAACTCGCCACCACGTAGGCGGTGTTGGCGGTGGCGGGCGCGGCGGTGGTGGTCAGGGCGAGGGTCTGGTTGGCGACGTGGGAGGCGACCAGGGCCGCGTGGATCGCGACGGCGCCCGCGAACAGCGCGGCGAGCACGTGCCCGCCGAGCCAGAACAGCGGGACGCAGACGGCGGCGAGGAGATAGGCGGACCGGACGACCTTGGCGGCGCCGAACCGGTCCACCAGCCCGCCGGCCAGCGGGGCCACCGCGCTCGCCGCCAGCCCGAACAGGCCGAACAGCCCGGCCGTGGCGGTCGACAGGCCGTACTCCGGACCGGTCAGGAGCAGCGCGAGGGAGGTCCACAGGGCGCTCCAGGCGCCGTACATCCCGGCCTGCCGTACGCACGCCCGCCACAGGTCGGGCGAGCTGCGGACGACTCCGGGCAGCGAGGTCAGCCCGGCGAAGAGACCGCCGGTGCGGCGCGGCCGGTCCTCCCGGGGCAGGGCCCAGGCGGTCGCGAGCCCCAGTACGGCCGTCAGCGCGGCCGCCCCGACGAACACCACACGCCAGCCGTACGCCTGCCCGATGAGCCCCCCGAGCACCCGGGCGGCCACGATGCCGGTGAACAGTCCGGCGATGAGGGCGGCGACGTGGCGGGCCCGGCGGTCGGCGGGGGCGCGGGCCGCGACGAGCGGGACGAGCAACTGCGGTACGACGGTGGCGGCGGACGCCACCAGGACGGCGGCGGCGAGGACGGCGGTCCCGTTCGCGGTGGCCGCCGCGGCCAGCGCGGCCGCGGCGAGCAGCGAGAGGCCGCCCACCAGGCGGCGCCGGTCGACGGTGTCGCCGAGCGGGGCGAAGAACAGCAGACCGGCCGCGTAGCCGAACTGGGCGACGGAGGCGATCCAGGCCACGCCCGAAGGCGTCCCGCCGAAGCTGTGCGCGATCAGGGGGAGCAGCGGGGCGGCGAGGTAGATGTTCGCGGCGGTGACGGCGGTGCAGACCGCGATGAGAGGGAGGAGGTAGGCGGGGACCGCGGACCGGGCGGGGGCCGCGGACCGGGTGGTGGCCGTGGCGGCGGTGGTGCCGGTGGCGGTGGCCTCGCCGGCGGTGTCGGCGGCTGTGGCGCTGGTGGCTGACGGCATGAGTGGACGGACCCTTCGAGCCGGCTTCAAGTGATAACCAACTGGTTGGTTGGTGCAGGAACAGTCTGCGGCGGACCGGCATTCCGTGTCAACCAAACAGTTGGTTACCTGGGCCGCTACCCTGTCTCCATGGCAGCAGTGAGGGATCCCGAGGCCACCAGGGCCCGGATTTTCGAGGCAGCGGTCGCCGAGTTCGCACAGCACGGCGTCGCCGGAGCCCGCATCGACCGCATCGCGGCCGCGGCCAAGGCCAACAAGCAGCTCATCTACGCCTACTTCGGCAACAAGGCCGAGCTGTTCAGCCAGGTCGTCGGCCGCTGCATGGTGGACCTCGCCGCCGCCGTCCCGGTCGACCCCGACGACATCGACGGCTGGGTCGACAGGCTGCTCGACTACCACGCCACCCACCCCGAGCTGCTCCGCCTGCTGTTCTGGGAGGGCATCGAGTACGGCACCGCCGAGCTGCCCGACGAACCCGTCCGGCAGGACCACTACGCCCGCAAGGTCGCCGCGATCGCCGACGGCCAGGCCAGGGGCGTGGTCACCGACGCGTTCCCGCCCGGCGACCTGGTCTTCCTGCTGATCGCGCTCGTCAACTGGTCGATCGTCGTCCCGCAGATGCGGCGCATCCTGACGGGCGACGAGGACACCGACCGCGCCCGCCTGCGGGCGTCGATCAAGGAAGCGGCCCGCAGGCTGACGGCCCGGTAGGGACGCCTACGGATTCCGCCGGCTGGATTGCCGGGCGCGTCAGTTGGTGCCGACGCGGGCCAGCAGGTCGACGATGCGGTCCTGCACCTCCGGGCTGGTGGAGCGTTCGGCGAGGAACAGCACCGTCTCGCCCGAGGCCAGCCGGGGCAGGTCGGCCTGGTCGACGGCGGCCGTGTAGACGACCAGCGGGGTGCGGTTGAGCTGCCCGTTAGCCCGCAGCCAGTCCAGGATCCCGGCCTGCCGGCGGTGCACCCGCATCAGGTCCATCACGACCAGGTTCGGGCGGAACTGCCCCGCCAGCGTCACCGCGTCGTTGTCGTTCGCGGCCCGCGCCACCTGCATCCCGCGCCGCTCCAGCGTGGACGTCAGCGCCAGCGCGATCTCCGCGTGCTCCTCGATGAGCAGGACGCGCGGCGGGTGCTGCTCGCTGTCGCGCGGCGCCAGCGCCTTCAGCAGGACGGCGGGATCGGCGCCGTACGCCGCCTCGCGCGTCGCCTGCCCCAGCCCGGCCGTGACCAGCACCGGCACCTCGGCCGCGACCGCGGCCTGCCGCAGGGACTGCAGCGCGGTGCGGGTGATCGGCCCGGTCAGCGGGTCGACGAACAGCGCGGCGGGGAAGGCCGCGATCTGCGCGTCCACCTCCTCGCGCGAGTGCACGATGACGGGCCGGTAGCCGCGGTCGCTCAGCGCCTGCTGCGTCGTGACGTCGGGCGCCGGCCAGACCAGCAGCCGGCGCGGGTTGTCCAGCGGCTCCGGGGGCAGCTCGTCGTCCATCGGCTGCGGACGCGGTGTGTCCGCGACCTCCACCGCGCCCCCGGGACCGTCCAGCGGTTCGGGTCCCTCGGCGGCGTCGGCGTCCGGTGCGCCTATGGCGTACGACCGTCCGGCCCCCTCGGTGACGGGCGCCAGCCGCGACTGCCCGGCGAGGGACGCCTGCGCGGCGGGCTGCGCGGGCGCTGCCGGGCGGGCCGCGGGCTGCTCGCCCTGTGCCTGTTCCTGGGGTTCGGGCCGCGCGGCCGGGTCGGGCGGCGTGCCCAGTTTGCGGCGGCGTCCGGAGCCACCGGGGGCGTGCGGGGGCGGTGTCGCGGTCGGCAACTGGACCTGGGCCGCCTGCCGGGAGAACGGCACGCCCTGCCCGAGCGTACGGACGCTGATCGCTTGGCCCTGCGTCGAGTTGGGGTCGGCGGCGGTGGTCGTGCCGGTGCCCGTGGTCGTGCCGTCGGCGGGCGACGGCTGCCCGGCGGCCGGTCGCGCGGTGGCGTGCTCCGGCGGGAGGGGGGTGCCTCCGGGGGTGCCGGTGCCGGTGGCCGGGGTGGAGCCGGCCTGCGGCGCCGCCTGACCGGCCTCGGCGGGGAGGGGCTGGGCGGCGGGGGTTCCGGCGGCGGGGGTGGAGGGGGCAGGTGCGGGGTGGCCGGGGGGCGCCTGAGCGGGGATCGGCTGGGCCGGCGGAAGGGCCGGGCCGTTGGTGCCCTGTTCCTGTGCCTGCGTCTGTGTTTGCGCCGGACCCTGCGACTGTGCCTGGGGTGCGAGGGGTGCCGACTGGGCGGGGATGCCCTGCCCGGCCGTACCGTGCCCGGCCGTACCGTGCGCCGGGGTACCCGTCGCGGCCGGAGCCGGCTGGGCCATGGCCCGACGGCGCCTGCCCGTCGGCGCGCTGGTGGGATGCGGCTGCGGCGGGGTGTGGTCGGCGGACTGGTCCAGCGGTACGGCGTCGTGCCGGCCGGTGTCACCCGGAACAGGAGCGGAAGCAGGGCCGGAAGCGGATACCCCGGCCCCGAAGGGACCTGCCGGTGCCTGCGCCTGACCGGGCAGCTGCACCTGGCCGGGCACCGGTGCGTGACCGTGCGCCTGGGCCTGGCCCGGCACCAGCGGCTGGGCCGCCGTCGTCTGCGTCTGCTGCCCGGGAACGGCGGCCGTGCCCGCTCCGGAGACCGGAGCCGCGCCCGGAGCGAGAGCGACCGCGCCGGGCCCCGGAGCGACGGCCGGCGCCGCTGCCGAGGACACGGACTCGGGTGAACGGTCGGCCTCGGCGGGGGGCAGGGCGAAGACCGTACGGGCCCCGGGCTCGGCGCCTTGGCCCGCGCCCGCCTCCTGTGCGGCGGCACGTTCCGCCGCGGCGGCCAGCGCGCGCCGGCGCCGGCCGGTCGGCTGGGCGCCCTCCGCCGAAACGGGCTCGGCACTCGAGCCGGGAGTCTGCTCGGCACCCGTTCCCCCAGGGGCCGCGGGCAGGGCGGGCGGCAGGGCGGCCTGGGGCGCGCCCGAGCCGTGCCGGGCGCGGCGCCCGTTCGGGACGGGGACGCCCTGCGGCGGTACGGCGGCCCCGAGCCCCGTGCCCACCGCGGCGGCACCGGCCGCGTACTCGGCCGCCGTCACCACGGCGCCCTCGGCGACGGCGTCGCCACCTTGGGAGCCGCCGTCGCCACTCTCGATCTCGGCCGCGTGCCCACGCCGCCGCCCGGTGGCACCGGAAGGACCGCCCTCGGCACTCTCGTCGGACACAGGGGTGCCCTGCTCGCCCGCCGCGTACTCGGCCGCACGCCGCCGCCGTCGCCCGGTCGGTGCGGGCGCGTCCGCGTCGGCCCCCGGCTCACCTGAACCGCCGGCGGCGCCCTCGCTCTCCAGGAAGGCGTCCGTGGAGGCCCGCCGGGCCCGCCGCCGCCCCCCGGAACCGGAACCGGACGTGTGGTCGGCGGCAGCCGCGCCGGTGTCCCCGGCCGACTGCCCGGCGACCGCGCCGGCCCCGCCGCCGATCGGCACCTCCAGGACGTACGCGCTGCCGCTCATGCCGGGCACCTCGTGCGTCTGCAGGACACCGCCGTGGGCGCGCACGATCCCGCGCACGATCGGCTCGTGCACCGGGTCTCCGCCGGCGTACGGCCCGCGCACCTCGATGCGTACGACCTCGCCGCGCTGCGCCGCCGCGACGACCACGGTGTTGTCCATGTAACCGCCCGTCGACACGGGCGCGTTGCCGGTCGCGTCGACGCCCGCGACGTCGGCGACGAGGTGCGCGAGCGCGGTCGCGAGCCGCCCGGCGTCGACCTCGGCCTCAATGGGCGGCGCGTGCACGGCGAACTGGATCCGGCCGGGCCCGATCAGCTCGACGGCCCCGTCGACACCGGCGGTGACGACGGCGTCCAGCATCACCTTCGTACGGGTGATGTCCTCGGCGCCGGTGTCGAGCCGCTGGTAGCCGAGGACGTTGTCGATGAGGGTGGTGATGCGGGAGTAGCCGGCCGAGAGGTGGTGCAGCACCTGGTTGGCCTCGGGCCACAGCTGCCCGGCGTCGTCGGCGGCGAGGGCCGCCAGCTCGCGGCGCAGCTCGTCCAGCGGGCCGCGCAGCGACTGCCCGAGCAGGGTCAGCAGCTGCTCGTGCCGACCGGCGAGGGCCTCGTACCGGTCCTTCTCCCGCTCGCCGAGCGCGGCGTACCGCTCCTCGCCGGCCGCCAGCTCCTCCTCGTGCTTCGCGCGCAGTTCCCCGATCTCGGTGACGTGCTCCTGGCGCAGCGCGGTGAGGTCGGCGGCGTGCTCCTCGGAGAGCCGCTCCAGTTCCTCGGCGTGCGCCCGCTCCAGGGCGGTCTTCTCCTCGGCGAGGCTGTCGTACGGCCGCCGGTCGGTGAAGGTCATCACGGCGCCGACGAGCTGGTCGCCGTCCCGCACGGGCGCGGTGGTCAGGTCGACTGAGACCTTCTTGCCGCCCTTGGACCACAGCACCTGCCCGCGCACGCGGTGCTTGCGCCCCGAGCGCAGGGTGTCGGCGAGGGGCGACTCCTCGTACGGGAACGGGGTGCCGTCGGCACGGGAGTGCAGCACGAGGGCGTGCAGCTCCTTGCCGCCCAGCTCGCCGGCCCGGTAGCCCAGTATCTGGGCGGCGGCCGGGTTGACGAGCACGACCTGACCGTCCGTGTCCGTTCCTACGACACCCTCGGCGGCGGCCCGCAGGATCATCTCGGTCTGCCGCTGCGAGCGGGCCAGCTCGGCCTCGGTGTCGACGGTGCCGGAGAGGTCACGGACGACGAGCATCAGCAGCTCGTCGCCGGTGTAGCCGTAACCGTCGTACGCCTGCTGGCCGTTCTCCAGATTCGCGCTTGTGACCTCGACCGGGAACTCGGCACCGTCGGTGCGCCGGGCGATCATCCGGGTCGGCTTGGTCCGGCCGCGCGGGTCCATGTGGTCGGGCAGCCGCATGGAACCGGGGATCAGCTTGGAGTCGAACTGGGGCAGCAGATCGAGCAGCCCGCGCCCGACGAGGGCCGTGCCGGGTGCCTCGAAGGCCTCCAGGGCGATGGTGTTGGCGTTGACGACGGTGCCGTTGGCGTTGACCAGGACCAACGCGTCGGGCAGCGCGTCGAGTATGGCTGCGAGGCGAGCAGCGCCTCGGGATGGCCTGCTGCTCACGAGACGCTTCCTCCCTGTTACCGCACCTTGCCGACCGCTTGGGCCATCTTGCCAACCTGCCCGCGGCGTGTCACGCGAGGGAGTCTAAGGGCTCGGGTTGCGCTCGCGACGCCGGATGAGAGGGAGGTCGCACGAGGAAGTGAAGGCGAACATGTGACCGTATGGTCGACATCGCCCCACCCACCTACCCGGCCCGGCCCGGTTCCGGGCCGCCCGGCGCCCCTACACCCGGCCTTTCGTCTCCCCTGTCGTCGTCATCGCGGGCAGCAGCGGCACCATCCGGTCCCAGCGCCCGATCTCGCAGCCGTTGCTGCGGTCGTAGACGGCGTCGACGGGCCGTCCCGCCCAGGTGCCGGTGACGTGGGCGGTGGCCGGGCCGCCGTAGATCATGGTGCAGGTGCTGCCCGGCGCCACCGGGGCGAAGGTGTCCCGCCCCCACCGGGTCTTCCCGTCCAGCATCCGGCAGGCCCCCGCCGGGTTCGGGTGGCGCCCGCCGTCGGGATGACAGGACAGCTCGTACGACCCGTCCCGCCCGGGCCCGGCATGCCGGACGACGACGGTGAGCCGGTCACCGCTGCCGTGCCGCGGCGGCCTGTGAAGCCCGGCGGCCCCGGACGGGGAGGGAGCGGCGGCGGCGCTGGAACCGACCCCGGCGAGGGGCACGGCGGCGACGGCGGCGGCGAGAACCGGACCCAGGACCCGGCCTCGCGCGATCGAGATGACGAACACCATGGCCTGCCCAACGCCCGAGCAGCCGGTACGTTGCGCCCACGCCCCTCGCGTACCGCCGCCCGAGGCCGATCACAGCGCTCACAGCTCTCGCAGCGGGTCACAGCGCTCGCAGCCGATCACGGCCGATGAACAGGCACCCCCCGGGCCCCCGCCGCCCCGCCGCACCGGGGAACGCCTTTGCCCTGCGGCCCGACTGCCTAGTACCGTGGGGGGCGATTGGTGGCACCCCGCTCGACTGTGTCATCATCTGCACGCACCACTCGCGCGCTCGCGTGAGCGGTTGTGCTGGAGGCGTCGCCTAGTCCGGTCTATGGCGCCGCACTGCTAATGCGGTTTGGGGCTTACCCCCCATCGAGGGTTCAAATCCCTCCGCCTCCGCCACCACCCGAAGCCCCGGCCCTCACCGCCGGGGTTTCGCCGTTTCCGCAGGTCACAAGGGGTACGCGGAACGGATTTCACATGGCGGCGGCAGTCATGTAATGTTCTTCCTGTCGCCGCGAGCGGGCCGCAAGGACCGGGAGCCGGAGACGAAAACTAAAAAAACAAGCACTCGTAGCTTAACGGATAGAGCATCTGACTACGGATCAGAAGGTTGCAGGTTCGAATCCTGCCGAGTGCACATGGAAGAAGGCCCCGGAGAGATCCGGGGCCTTCGGCGTTTCAGGGTCGTATCGCAGCTGAGCACAGCAACGGCCGGTGGGCGCGAAGTGCCGCTGTAGCGTGACCGCGTGCGTCGACCGAGGTTCACACCCGCGCGCCGACGGCGGGACCGGCGGCTGGCTCGCCGGGTGCCGGCGAAGTCGGGGCGGCGTCGGGCGTCGAGCGTCACGGTCGCGGGGGCTGATGTGGTCCTGGTCGGCTACTTCTCGGCGAAGCAGAAGGACTTCGACACGGTGATGGCGTCGGCGGCCGGTGAGGTGGCCGGGCTCGGCGGTCGGGTCGTGGAGCGGATGGTGCAGCGACGGGGCGTCTCGGACGGCGGGGTCCAGAAGATGGGGCTGCCCTACTCCTCGCGGACACTGCTGAGCCACGGAAAGATCCGTGAGGTGATCCAGGCCTGCGACCGGACCGACGCCGACGTAGTGGTCTTCGTCGCCTCTCTGACCGGACACCAGCGGTGCGTGCTGACAGCGACGCTGGGCCGCCCGGCCGTGAGTCTCTCCGACATCCTCCCTGAGCCCTCCTCGTAGTCCCGAGGTCGGCGCCGATCCAGACGGCTGGTGGGACGGAGCCCGGGGCTGACCGGCAGGGTGTGGCCGGCCGAGGTCTGCGTCGTTCAGCACTCCTCGTCCGGGTCGTTGCGGTTGAGCTTCTCCAGGTACTCGTGGGCCAGGTCGGTGGCACGCGTGAACCAGCTGGTGATGACCGACAGTTCCTCGGCGGAGTAGTCCGCGAACAGGGCCGTCAGGCGTTTGTAGTGGCCCGCGTACATGGCCTCGATGCGGGTGATGGCCGCCGGTACGGCCGCCACGCGGACCCGGCGGCGGTCGCTGGGGTCCGGGTGGCGGGTGATGTAGCCGGCGCGTTCGAGCCGGTTGAGGATGCCGGTCACCGCGCCGGTCGTGACATGGGCTCGGGCTGCGAGATCACCGGCCGTGAGCAGCCCACTGCCACCGTCCGCGTCGCCCGGTTCGGCTCCGGGCCGGGCGGCCTCGCGTGCCTCCAGGACGAAGGCGAAACAGGTGAGGTCGGTGACGGTCAGGCCTAGTCGGCGGGCCAGTTCCTGCTGGCCGATCAGGTGCGCGGCGATGAGCTGGTCCATCGCCGACAGCGCCTGCGCCGGGGTTGCGGGCGGTCGGTGGCGGCCGTGCATGGGTGAAATCCCTTAGCTGGTGAGAGGTTTTAGTGATAAATTTCTTAGTCCGTGAGGGAAATCGCTCCCTGGGAGGCGGCTGGATGAGTGCGCATCTGTACGACGAGGGTCACACAATCGCAGGCTGGACCGGCTTCGGCATCGCGACCGCGGGAACCGGGCTGGTGGGCCTGGGCATCTGTACGACGTCCCTGCCCGTCGTCGCCGGTGGCCTGGTGGTCCTCGCCCTGAGTCTCCTCACCACCTGGTTCCTCCACCTGGCCGGCTGGGGCAAACCCCCGGGTGGCCGCCCTCGGGACCAGTGGAGCCTCCGAGTCAGGGACTCCGCGGCCCGGGCGGGTCACCCCGGCTGTGTGGGCTGCCGGTTGGCGGGCCGAGGGCGTCTGCGTACGGACGGACAGACGGCCGCGATCGCAACCGCGGCCGACGAACCGGTTGTTGGTGAATCGATCCCTCTGTCTTCTTTCGAGTGAATGTGCCCTTTGTGGACGTGAGTTGGTGATCAGGCCCCTAGCTTCCGGGGCGGAGGTGATGCTCGATGTACGAGCAGAACAACACGCCGTCGGGAGAAGCGACGGCACGGACGCAGGACGCGATCGACATCAACGACTTCGTTTTCGCGGCCACGGGCGCGCGGGTGCGGAGGCTGCGCTGCCGGGTGGGGAGCACTGGTTCCCGGCGGCGGACGTGGCCCTGCAACTGGGCTACGCAAACACGCGGCAAGCGCTCCTGTGGCACGTTGCACCGGATTGCACC
The DNA here is from genome assembly GCF_040644095.1 of Streptomyces sp. NPDC047028. Taxonomy (NCBI): domain Bacteria; kingdom Bacillati; phylum Actinomycetota; class Actinomycetes; order Kitasatosporales; family Streptomycetaceae; genus Streptomyces; species Streptomyces sp. NPDC047028. The sequence continues at coordinate 120,196 of NZ_JBEYVS010000017.1, read as the reverse complement.
AAGCGGCTCAGCGAGATTGCACAGGGCGTCTGTCCACTAGACGCCTTGCGCAAACTTGCAGGTCACAGGCTTCAGAAGTCGTTGAAGATGGTCAATCTGCAGGGGCTGATCGCTCTCGTCAACGGGTGCACCAAGCCGGAGTGCGAACCCTTTAAGGCGTGGGTGTGTGAGGTCATCTCCACCCTCCAGCGCGACGGCTCCTACGCCCTCGAACCCGCCCCCGTGCAACCCGCCCCCACCGGCGGCACCGCCTACCTCATGCCCCAGCAGGTGGCCGACGCCATCGTCCGGCTGGAGGAGCGGAACATCCGGGCGGACGAGGCGCTGGCGGTGGCGCAGGGCGCGCGGGCCGAGGAGATGCGCCGTACCAACGACGTTCTCGGCCGCATCGCCGACACGCTCGACATCATCGCGGACCGTCTCCAGCCACCCGACCCCCGGCCCCGGTCCGGCCCCGCAGAGCACCCGACGATCACTCCGCAGCAGCTGCTGGCCACCTGGAAGTCGCGGAACCTCGTCGTCACCGACGATGTGCACGCCGTGGCCGCCTACCTCGCGCCCGCGCTGGTGCGGGGCCCGGCCCGGTGCCGGCTGGAGGACGTCGCGAGCCGTACCGGGCTCACCCTGGACCGGGTGCACGACTGCGTGCGCATGCTGATCAAGCGGGGTTGTATGCGGCAGGTGGGCAGCGAGGGGGACGGCGTGCCGGTGTACGTGCTGCCGTAAGCGGTCGTAGGACCTGGAGGACACCGTGGGGAAGGCCCGAAGCCGCAAACCAAAGTTGCGGCTTCGGGCCTTCTCGTACCGTACCGGGTCCGGCGGGCGGAAGGGCGTTGTCAGTGGGGAGTTCTACCCTCGCGAGTGATGGCACAGGTATGGAGCTGTACGGGGATCCGCTGGGCGGTGGACGGGCCCGCGCTGCGCTGGAGCGGGGGGCGGTGCAGTGAGCTGGGGTGGGGGCAGCGGGTCGGGTTCGGGGTGGTCGAGGGGAGCGTGCGGCGGTGTAAGGGGGCTCGGGGGCATGCGTGTGCGGGGCGGGCCGTGGTGGGCGGGCGGAGTACGGGGGGACGGTGCGAGGAGTGTGCTCGGCTGGACCGGGCGCACTCCGTGGCCGCCGACACCTTCGCCGACGATCCGCGGCCGTACCGGGTGTACCTCGCGTGGTTCGGTCCCGGCCTCCTCAAGGTCGGCATCACCGCCGTAGAGCGCGGCTCGGCCCGGCTGCTGGAGCAGGGCGCCGTCTGTTTCACCTGGCTCGGCACCGGTCCCCTGATGGCCGCCCGGCGCACCGAGGAACTGCTGCGCGCCGCCCTGCGGGTGCCGGACCGGATCCCGTACGCCGAGAAGCGGGCCGTACGGTTCCGGTTGCCGGACACGGAGGAGGAACGCGCCGCCGAGGTGCGGGACTTGCACGCGCGGGCTGTCGTACTGGAGGGGTGGCCCGAGTCGTTGCAGCGGGCCGAGTGCCGACCTGTTGATCACGTGGAGGCTTTCGGGCTCGGGCGAAGAGGTGATCGCGTGGCCTTCGGCGACGTCGTCGAGCTGCGGCCCGGAGGGTTCCTCAGCGCTGAGCTGGCCGGGGCCGCCGGGCCCGACCTGCATCTCGCCGTGGAGGGACACCGCGGGCTCGTCGTCCTCGACACCCGGTTGATGAGCGGCTGGGAGCTGGTGCCCCTCGCCCCGGAGACGGGATCCGGGCTCACCTTCCCGGTGCGGGCGTTCGAGAACACGGGCGGGGCCCAGGACGGCCTCTTTTGACGGGCCCGTTCCCAGGTGTTCCCTGAGAGACTCCTGTGCGTTTCTCAGGGAAATCACAGACAGGTGCAAGTCTGTTCTCAGAGGGCGGCGACAGGGTGGCCGGTATGACCACGACCTCGCCCCAGGGGCGCACCGAACTGCTGAGGCCGGACGGGAGCCCCGTCCGCGTGCTTGTGGTGGACGACGAGTTGTCGATCACCGAACTGCTGAGCATGGCCCTCCGTTACGAGGGCTGGCAGATCAGGAGCGCGGGAGACGGGCACGGCGCCCTCCAGACCGCCCGGGACTTCCGGCCCGACGCGGTCGTCCTCGACATGATGCTGCCCGACATGGACGGCCTCTCCGTCCTCGGCCGGCTGCGCCGCGACCTGCCCGACGTGCCGGTCCTCTTCCTGACCGCCAAGGACGCCGTCGAGGACCGGATCGCCGGGCTCACCGCCGGCGGCGACGACTACGTGACGAAGCCGTTCAGCCTGGAGGAGGTCGTCGCCCGGCTGCGCGGTCTCATCCGCCGCTCCGGGGCCGCCGACCGCAGGTCGGAGTCCGTGCTGGTCGTCGGGGACCTCACCCTGGACGAGGACAGCCACGAGGTGTCGCGCGGCGGCGCCAACATCCACCTCACCGCCACCGAGTTCGAGCTGCTGCGCTTCCTGATGCGCAATCCGCGGCGCGTGCTCTCCAAGGCGCAGATCCTGGACCGGGTCTGGTCGTACGACTTCGGCGGCCAGGCCAACGTCGTCGAGCTGTACATCTCGTACCTGCGGCGCAAGATCGACGCCGGGCGCGAGCCGATGATCCACACCCGGCGCGGCGCCGGATACCTGATCAAGCCCGTCGCCTCGCCCGCGGTGTCATGAGCGGAGGGCGCCGGCCGGGTCCGCGGAAGCGGCGGGCGGGGAGACCCCGCACCCTGCGGACACGGCTCGTCGTCGCGTCCGTCGTGCTCATCGCCGTGGTGTGCGCGGTCATCGGCACGGTGACCACCCTGGCCCTGCGGAGCCATCTGTACGACCAGCTGAACGGCCAGCTGGACGAGGTCGCCGCGCGCGCCTCCGGCTCCTTCGGGCCGCCGGGGCAGCAGCCCGGCGGCGGCGCCGCGCCCGGCGGGCAGCGGATCAAGCCGCACCCGACGACCCTGGGCGACCTGGTCACCAAGGGTCCGCAGCAGGGCATCATCGCGGCCCGGGTGGAGAACGGGGCCGTCGTCGACGCCGAGCGCGGCGACAAGTCCGACAGCGACTTCGAGGTGAGCGCGAAGCCGCTGACCAGGGCCCAGCTCGCCGCCCTCGAAGCCGTACCGCGGGTGGACCGGGCCCAGCACACGGTCGATGTGCCCGGCGCGGGCCGCTACCGGGTCGAGTACCGGACCGGTGACAACGGGTCCTACTACGTCGCCGTCCCGACCGCCTCCGTCGACAACACCATCGACACCCTCATCCTCGTCGAGGTCTGCGTCACCGCGGCCGGCCTCGTAGCCGCCTCCCTCGCCGGCGCCGCCATCGTCGGCGTCGCCACCCGGCCGCTGCGGCGGGTCGCCGCGACCGCCACCCGGGTCTCCGAACTCCCCCTGCACACCGGCGAGGTGAACCTCAGCGAACGCGTCCCCGACGCGGAGTGCGACCCGCACAGCGAGGTCGGGCAGGTCGGCGCCGCCCTGAACCGGATGCTCGACCATGTGCACGCGGCGCTGCACGCCCGCCAGCAGAGCGAGACACGGGTACGGCAGTTCGTCGCCGACGCCAGCCACGAACTGCGCACCCCCCTCGCCTCCATCCGCGGCTACGCCGAGCTGACCCGGCGCGGACGGGAGCGGGTCGGGCCCGACACCCGGCACGCACTGGGCCGTATCGAGTCCGAGGCGGGACGGATGACCGTCCTCGTCGAGGACCTCCTGCTGCTCGCCCGGCTCGATGCCGGGCGGCCCCTGCAGTTCGAGCCGACGGACCTGGTCCCGCTGGTCGTCGACACCGTCAGCGACGCCCGCGCGGCCGGCCCCGGCCACAGCTGGCGGCTCGAACTGCCCGACGAACCGGCGCCGGTGACCGCGGACGCGGCTCGCGTGCAGCAGGTGCTCGTCAACCTGCTGGGCAACGCCCGGCACCACACCCCGCCCGGTACGACGGTCATCGCGCGCGTGCGGCACGCCGGGCCCTGGACGTGCGTCGACGTCGAGGACGACGGGCCCGGGATCCCCGCCGAGCTGCTGCCGCACGTCTTCGAGCGGTTCGCCCGCGGCGACCCCGCGCGCGGGCGAACCGACGGAGCCACCGGGCCCGCCGGCACCTCCGGCTCCACCAGCTCCTCCGGCTCCACCAGCTCCGCCGGCTCCTCCGGGTCCACCGGGCTCGGCCTCGCCATCGTGCAGGCCGTCGCCACCGCGCACGGCGGGGCCGTGACCGTGGACAGCGTGCCGGGCCGCACGGTCTTCACCGTGCACCTGCCCCAGCTCCCCGCGCCCGGCGGCGCTGCCGTGCCCCGCCCCGAGCGGCCGGCCGACTCACAGGCACAGCACAGCGCCACCACACAGGTACGACAGGGGACTTGAGAAAAGTCGGTCCCATGCGAACCGACTCTTTCCCCGGCACCGGCACCCTGCCGGCGCGGGAGCACCTCCCGGCCATGGACGCCGGTACGCCTGTCCTGGACGTCGTGATCCCCGTCTACAACGAGGAGAAGGACCTCGGCCCCTGCGTGCGCGGACTGCACGAGCACCTGACCCGTACGTTCCCGTACACGTTCCGCATCACGATCGCGGACAACGCCTCCACGGACACCACCCCGCTGGTGGCGGCCCGGCTGGCGGCGGAGCTCGCCGAGGTCGCCACCTTCCGGCTGGAGCAGAAGGGGCGGGGCCGGGCCCTGCGGGCCGTGTGGTCCGCGTCCGAGGCCCCGGTCCTCGCCTACATGGACGTCGATCTGTCCACCGGCCTCAACGCCCTGCTGCCCCTGGTGGCGCCGCTGATCTCCGGTCACTCCGACCTCGCCATAGGCTCCCGGCTCGCCCGCAGCTCACGCGTGGTCCGCGGCCCCAAGCGGGAGTTGATCAGCCGCGCCTACAACCTGATCCTGCGCGGCTCGCTCCAGGCGCGCTTCTCGGACGCGCAGTGCGGGTTCAAGGCGATCCGGCGGGACGTGGCCCAGGTGCTCCTGCCGCTGGTGGAGGACACCGGCTGGTTCTTCGACACCGAGATGCTGGTGCTGGCCGAGCGGGCGGGCCTGAGGATCCACGAGGTGCCGGTGGACTGGGTCGACGACCCCGACTCCTCCGTGCACATCGTGCGGACGGCGACCGAGGACCTCAAGGGCGTCTGGCGCATCGGCAAGGCCCTGGCCTCCGGTTCACTGCCGCTGGACCGGCTCACCCGGCCCTTCGGCGACGACCCGCGCGACCGCGAGGTCCACGAACTGCGGGACCTGCCCAGGGGGCTGGCGCGCCAGCTCGCCGGGTTCTGCGTGGTGGGCGGCCTGTCGACGCTGTTCTACCTGCTGCTCTACGGCGCCTTCCGGCAGGTCTGCGGCGCCCAGACCGCCAACGCGCTCGCCCTGCTGGTCTCGGCCGTCGCGAACACGGCCGCCAACCGCCGGCTCACCTTCGGGGTACGCGGCCGCGGCGGCGCCGTACGGCACCAGGCGCAGGGGCTCGTCGTGTTCGGCATCGGACTCGCCCTCACCAGCGGCTCCCTGGCCGCCCTGGACACGGCCACGGACCACCCCGCGCACTCCACCGAACTAGCGGTGCTCATCGCCGCCAACCTCGCGGCGACCGTCCTGCGGTTCCTGCTCTTCAGGGCGTGGGTCTTCCCGGACGGCCGAGGGGAGCAGGAGCCGGCGTACGGGACGGGCGTGCGGCTTCCGCAATGGCCCCTCGCGCACCCGCAGCCACACCCGCACTCGTACCCGCATCCGCAGCGCCCGCATGCGCACCCGCAGCACCCGCACCCGCACAACGACCCGGGGGACCCCCGATGACCACCGACTACGGCCACCACCCCGCGCGGCAGACCGGCCCCGCCGGCTGGGGACCGCCGCCCACGGCCGCACCCCACCCCGCTCCCCCGTCGGCCCCCGAACTCGCGCCGGGTCGGTGGCCCCGCGGACTGTGGCGCGGCCGGCCCGAGGACCCCCGCTGGGTCCGCCCGGCGTTCCTCGGTCTGCTCGCCGCCACCCTCGTCCTCTACCTCTGGAACCTGAGCGCCTCCGGTTACGCCAACTCCTTCTACTCGGCGGCCGTCCAGGCGGGCAGCACGTCCTGGAAGGCGTTCTTCTTCGGCTCGCTGGACGCGGGCAACGCCATCACCGTGGACAAGCCGTCGGCGTTCCTGTGGCCGATGGAGCTGTCGGTGCGGGTCTTCGGCCTGAACTCGTGGGCGATCCTGACGCCGCAGGTACTGATGGGCGTGGGCACGGTGGCCGTGGTGTACGCGGCCGTGCGGCGCCGGTTCGGCCCGGCGTCGGGGCTGATCGCGGGGGCGGTGCTCGCGCTCACCCCGGTCGCGGCGCTGATGTTCCGGTTCGACAACCCGGACGCCATGCTGGCCCTGCTGATGGCGCTGGCCTGCTACCTCGTCGTACGGGCGGTGGAGGACGGCGGGACCAGGTGGCTGGTGTGGGCGGGGGCCGCGATCGGTTTCGCGTTCCTCGCCAAGACCCTCCAGGCGTTCCTGATCCTGCCGCCGCTGGCGCTCGTGTACGCCGTCTGCGCTCCGGTACGGCTGCGCAGGCGGCTGGCCCAGCTGGGCCTCGCGACCCTCGCGCTGCTCGTCTCCGGCGGCTGGTGGGTGGCCGTCGTGGAACTGTGGCCGGCGTCCTCCCGCCCCTACATCGGCGGCTCCCAGAACAACAGCTTTCTTGAACTGACCTTCGGCTACAACGGTCTCGGCCGGATCAACGGCGACGAGACCGGCAGCGTCGGCGGCGGAGGCGGACCCGGGGGTGGCGGCACCGGCCAGTGGGGCGCCACCGGCTGGGACCGGATGTTCAACTCCGAGATCGGCAGCCAGGTCTCCTGGCTGATTCCGGCCGCGCTGATCCTGCTGCTCGCGGGCCTGTGGGCGACGAGGAAGGCCCGGCGCACGTCCGTCACGCGCGCGTCGTTCCTGGTCTGGGGCGGCTCGCTGCTGATGACGATGGCGGTCTTCAGCTACATGGCCGGCATCTTCCACCAGTACTACACGGTCGCCCTCACGCCCTACCTCGCCGCGGTGACCGGCATGAGCGCCGGGCTGCTGTGGGAGCGCCGGGGGGAGACCTGGGCGTCGCTGGCGTCGGCCGGGTCCGTGGTGGCCGCGGCGGTCTGGGGGTACGTCCTGCTCGACCGGGTGCCGGACTATCTGCCCTGGCTGAGGTGGCTGGTGCTGGTCGGCGGGCTGACGGCGGCCCTCGGCCTGGTCTTCGCCTGCCGGATCGGCAGGCGGCCGGCGCTCGGCGCGGCGGCGGTGGGCCTGGTGGCCGCGCTGGCGGGCCCGACGGCGTACACCCTGAGCACGGTGAACTCGGCCCACACAGGTTCGATCCCCACGGCGGGTCCGGCGGGCGCGAGCATGATGGGCGGCCCGGGCGGCCGGCCGGGCGGCGGCCCCGGGGGCGCCGGCGGGGGTGTCGCCGGCGGCGCACGGGGTGGCTTCGGCGGCGGCATGCCGGGGCAGGGCGGCCAGAATCAGCAGGGCCGGCCGGGCGGCCAAGGCCAACCCAACGGGAACGGCAACGGCAACGGATTCCCCGGTCAGAACGGCAACGGCCTCCCCGGCGGCGCCCGCACGGGCGAAGGCGGGGGCGGTGGACGTGCCGGCGGTGGCATGGGCGGGCTGCTGGACGGCGCGAACGTCTCCTCGGCCGCCGAGAAGCTGCTGGAGGCCGACGCCAACGAGTACACCTGGGTCGCCGCGTCCATCGGCTCGCAGAACGCCGCCGGCTACCAGCTGGCCACCGGCGACCCGGTCATGGCGATCGGCGGCTTCAACGGGACCGACCCGTCGCCGACCCTGGCCCAGTTCAAGAAGTACGTGGCCGAAGGCAAGATCCACTACTTCATCGCCGGCGGAGGCATGGGCGCAGGCATGGGAGCGGGCATGGGCGGCGGCAACCGCGGTACGGCCTCGCAGATCACCTCGTGGGTCGAGGGCAACTTCACGAAGGTCACGGTCGGTTCGGCCACCTTCTACGACCTCACGAAGCGGAGCTGACCGGCCGGGAGCAGCCCCCTCGTGGCGTCGCCGCGTTTCGGCACCGCCCCGCGCCCCTTAGTTTGGGAGGGTGGCCGGAATCGAGGAGGGTGCTCCCGTGGCGAAGGCAGCAGGTCGGTCGGCGCGGGCCAGCGTGTGGCTCGGGGGGAAGGTCCGGCGGGGCGGGCGGGGGAGTGCGCAGCCCTCGGGTCTGGACCGGGAGCGGATCACCGGCGTCTCGGTACGGCTGCTGGACGCCGAGGGCCTGGACAGGTTCTCCATGCGGCGGCTGGCGGCCGAGCTGAACGTGACCGCGATGTCCCTGTACTGGTACGTCGACACCAAGGACGACCTGCTGGAACTCGCCCTCGACGCGGCCTTCGGCGAGCTGGCGCTGCCCGACCCGGCGGACGGCGGCGCCGACTGGCGGGACGAGCTGCGGGGGCTGGCCACGGAGTACCGGGCGCTGCTGGTGCGCCACCCGTGGCTGTCCGCGCTCGCCGGGCGCTACCTCAACATCGGCCCGAACTCTCTCGGCTTCTCGCGCCAGGTGCGGCGGGTGGTCCGCCGGGCGGGGCTGCCCGCGCACGGGGTCACGGGCGCGATCGCGGCCGTCTTCCAGTTCGTGTATGGCCACGGCACGATCGAGGGCCACTTCCTGGCCAGCGTCGAGGGTGCCGGGCTCACCCCGGACGAGTACTACGCGCAGGCCATGCGCTCGGTCCGGCAGGACCCGGACGCCGCCGAGGCCCTCCACGAGTCCGAGGAGATCATGGAGGCCCGCGGCGGGGACACGGTCGCCGAGATGCTGGACCGGGACTTCACCTTCGCCCTGGACCTGCTGGTGGCCGGCATCGAGGCGATGGTCGAACGCGGCTGAGCCCCCGGGCCGGGGCCGTCGGGCCCGCTACTCCTGCTCCACGAGCCGTGCCGGAAATCCCCCGGTGGCCACGGGACCCCACCGCTCGGGAGTCACCCGGATGATCGATTTTCCCTGCTTGACCATCGCCTCCCGATACTCGTCCCAGTCGGGGTGCTCGCCGGCGATGTTCCGGTAGTACTCCACCAGGGGCTCGACCGAGTCGGGGCTGTCGAGGACCTCGGCGGTGCCGTCGACCTGGACCCAGGGACCGTTCCACTCGTCGCTGAGGACGAGCAGGCTGACCCGGCTCTCACGCTTGGCGTTGCGGGTCTTCGCGCGCTCCGGGTACGTGGACACCACGATCCGGCCGGCGTCGTCGACGCCGCAGGTCAGCGGGGACGCCTGGGGGCTGCCGTCGGCGCGGCGGGTGAGCAGGATCGCGCGATGGCGGGGCCGTACGAAGTCCAGCAGTTCGTCCAGCGAGACACGGGTGTTCGTCGCGATGTTCGGTGCCATGGGCGCAGCCTAGGACTAGAACGCCATCGCCTCGGTCAGGTCGTCGTACACGGGTACGTCACGGCGGACGCCGGTCAGCTCCAGGACGCGGCTCGGCAGATCGTGCGGGTGGGCGACGACGCGGACCTCGGTGTGCGGCTGCAGCAGCCGCCGTATGTCGTCGACCAGGCGGGCGCCCTGGGAGTCCATGAACCGGGTGCGGGTGAGGTCCAGCACGAGCAGGCGCAGGGGGGAGGGGCGGGCGCGGACGACGGAGACGATGTGGGAGTAGAGGGCGGGCGCGGTGCTCAGGTCGATGTCCGGGGGCAGGGTGAGCAGCGTGCGGCCCGGCAGGTCGAGCTGCGGGCACGGAGTGGGAAGGAAGGTCACGGCACTCACCTGGAAAGGCGGACGGGGGAAGGTTCCGCTTCCGGTTCCGGGCGGCCCGGAATCCGGGAGGCCGCTTCCTGACCGACGGTTCCATTGGACCACGGGCCACCCGGCGGCGGAAGGCGGCCGGACACGGTCGCCGAGCGAACATCACGTCACCGCAATGGAGCAGCTAGAGTTCAGATGTCGTGTGCTCGCAGTCGGGAATGTGCTGCGGAGCTCTCCTGAGCATGGCCGTAGGCCGTGTTGTCCGAGAGGTTCGTGGTGGCTTCGTCTGACTTTTCCGATGTGACGCGTCTTCAGCTAGGCCTGGACCTGGCCGAGGCGATCACCGTCGCGGCCCGGCAGCTGCATGAGACGACCACTCCGCACGCCACGCTGGACACCGCCGTACGGCTGGCCGTGCATCTGCTGCCCGGTGCCGAACACGCGGGGATCTCCGAGATCGAGCGTGGTGAGAGCCGTCGTACGGTCGCCTGGACCGACGACATCGTGCGCGCCACGCAGACGCCGGACCTGGCGCACTGGGAGCAGCTGTGGACCACGCCGGTGGTCCGCACCGGGCACGGCGACCCGGACGGCCTGGAGGACGCGGAGGCGGCGGGGCCCTCGCGGGAATCGCTGTCCGGGCCGGGGCTGCGCTCCGTGCTGTCGCTGCGGCTGCGCGCGGACCGGCGCCGGATCACGGTGCTGTCGGCGTACTCCCGCAAGCCGGACGCCTTCGACGAGACCGCGACCCGCCTCGGGCGGCTGCTCACCACCCATGTCAGCCTGGCGCTGAACTCGGTGACCGTCCGCGAGCAGCTCACCGAGGCCATGCACACCCGTGACCTGATCGGCCAGGCCACGGGCATCCTGATGGAACGCCTCGACATCGACGCGGCGGCGGCGTTCGAGAGTCTGGTGCGGGCGTCGCAGCGGGAGAATGTGAAGCTGCGGGATCTTGCTCGGCGGATTGTCGGGGCGACAGAAAACTAGGGATGCCTGCCGCGCCCCCAGGGGCGCGGGGCTGCATCGATATGCGGCTCCGCCGCGTGGGCGCGACAAGCCGCATCCGAGCCGCAGCCGCCGAACAGCCCCGGGAGCAGAACCTCACGCGGCCGGCAAAGACTCCCCCTGCACCGCCTGGATGTCCAGTTCGACCCGGAGGGTCGTGCCGATCGCGGCGATGCCCGCCTGGAGGACCTGGTTGTAGTTCATCGCGAAGTCCTCGCGACGGAGTTCGGCCGTCGCGCGGAACGCGGCCCGCGTGCCGCCCCAGGGGTCGGCGCCGGTGCCGAGGTAGGCGAGGTCCAGGTCGACGGGCCGTACGACGCCGTGCATGGCCAGGTCGCCGTGGACGGTCCAGCGGTCCGGGCCGGCCTGGGTGAGCCCCGTGGAGGTGTACGTGATCTCAGGGTGCCGTTCGACGTCGAGGAAGTCCGGGGACCGCAGGTGGGTGTCCCGCATGCCGTTGCCGGTGTCGACGGAGGCCGCCCGGATCACGGCCGTCACCCGGGACTTGGCGATGTCGTCCGGCGCGATCTCGACCGTCCCGCCGAACTCGGTGAACCGGCCGTGCACGCTGGAGATGCCCAGGTGCTGGGCGACGGCGGCGACGGAGGAGTGCGCCGGGTCGATGGTCCACGGTCCGGGCGGCGGCAGCAGGGAGCCGCCCTGCCGGGCCAGCGTCACCGTGCCGACCTCGGCCCGTCCGCTGGCGGTGACGATCGCGCTGGAGGCGGCGGGCGCGTAGCCGACGGCGGTCACGATCACCGTGTACGGCCCCGGCGCCAGCTCGGTGGTGTCCCGTACGGCACCCTCCGCGTCGGCCTCGGCGCGCAGCACCTGCGCGCCGGTGACGTCGGTCACCGTGACGACCGCGTGCGACACGGCCCATCCGTCCCGCGTACGGATCCTCGCGGTCAGTCCCATCCCGTTTTCTCCCTGAAAAGCTGTGTATATCGGTCGGTCGTCAGGAAAACCGGCCCGCGGCGGGCGCGCGTCCGAGCTCAGGGCGCGCTCCGCCACGGGCCGGTGGTGGACTACTCGCCGGGGTGGGCGAGTTCGATGCCGTGGTCGTCGACACCGGTGCCGGAGACGGTCAGCGCGGTGGCGACCGGGGGGTAGCCCGTCGCGATGACGGTGTACTCGCCGCCGTCCAGGTCGGCGAAGGCGTACGCCCCGTCGGCGCCGGTGGTGGCCGTGCCGACCACGTTGCCCGCCGCGTCGACCAGCGTCACGCGGGCGTCGGCCAGCGGACCGTGCGGCGCCCGTACGACACCGCGCAGCTGGGCGCCGGCGTCCAGGTCGACCTCGATCCGGGTGACCCCGGCGGTGCTGACGTCGACGGGCAGCGCGCGCGGCCGGAACCCGTTCGCGTTGACCGCGACGGTGACCGTGCCCGGCACCAGGTCGGTGAGCGCGAACTCGCCCTGCTCCCCGGTGGCGGCGGTGGCCAGCAGATCCCCGCGCACATCGGTGACGATCACCATCGCGTCCTTGACGGGCAGCGCGCTCCCGGCGGCCCGGACCACACCGGTCAGCCCGCTGGTGCCGCTGAGCAGCACGTCGTACGACAGCGGCTCCTCGCCCACCACGACGGTGGAGGCCTGCGGCTGGTAGCCGTCGGCGGAGGCGATCAGGACGTACGACCCCGCGCCGGGCGCGTCCAGCCCGTAGGAGCCGTCGGCCTGGGCGACCGCGCGGCCGAGCTGGCGGCCGGAGAGGGAGATCAGCGTGACGGCGGCGCCGGCGACCGGGGCGCTCTCGGCGCCGCGGACGTGGCCGTGCACCGGGGTGCCGCCGGAGGCGCCCTGCGCGGGCCCGGCGACCGTGGCGACGGCGGTCACCGGCCGGGTGGCGGCGGCCGTGAGCTCGGCGCCCTCGGGAGCCGCGGGGCTCACGGCGACCGCGGCCGGGACCAACTCGTCCGCCGGCTGCTCCACTGCCGTCGACTCCAGGGCCTCGGACTCCAGCGCCTGGGACTCGGCCGGACCCGTGGTCTCCGTGGCCGCCTTCTGCTGGGCGTCCTGGGCGAGTGCGCCGGTGGTGCGCAACGGGACCTCCTTGATGAACAGGCAGACGATCAGGGCGATCAGGGCGCAGGGGGCCGCGTACAGGAAGATGTCCGCGATGCCGTGGCCGTATGCGCCCTCCAGCCAGGTGCGTACCGGGGCGGGCAGCAGGTCCATGTCGGGCAGCTGTCCGGAGCCCATCGACTTGGCCGCGGCGGCCTGGGCCCGCGGGTCGAGGCTGGTGATCGTGTCCTTGGCGTAGTGCGTGATCCGGGTCGACATCACCGAGCCGAGCACGCCGACGCCGACGGCGCCGCCGAGGGAGCGGAAGAAGCTGACGACGGAGGACGCGGAGCCGAGGTCCGCGAGGGCGACCTGGTTCTGCGTGGAGAGCACCAGGTTCTGCATCATCATGCCGACGCCGATACCCAGCGCGGCCATGTAGATCGACAGCTGCCAGTACGGGGTGTCGTAGCGCATCGCGCCGAGCAGGCCGAGTCCGGCCGTGAGGAACACACCGCCGGCGACCAGCCAGCCCTTCCAGCGGCCGGTGCTGGTGATGAACCGCCCGGAGACCATGGACGCGACGAACAGGCCGCCGATCATCGGGATGGTCATGACGCCGGACATGGTGGGGGACTTGTCGCGGGCCAGCTGGAAGTACTGGGAGAAGAAGACCGTGCCCGAGTACATGCCGACGCCGACGAACAGCGAGGCCAGCGAGGCGAGGGTGATGGTGCGGTTGCGGAACAGGCGCAGCGGGATGATCGGCTCCGACGCGCGCGTCTCGGTGAACACGAACAGCAGCGCCAGCACGATCGTGCCGCCCACCATCGTGTACGTCTGCCACGACAGCCAGTCGTACTTGTCGTCGGCGAAGGTCACCCAGAGGAGCAGCAGCGAGGCGGCGGCGGTGATGAAGAAGGCGCCGGTCCAGTCGACCTTGACCTTCCGCTTGACCACGGGCAGGTGCAGCGTCTTCTGCAGCACGACCATGGCGATGATCGCGAACGGGATGCCGACGAACAGGCAGTAGCGCCAGCCCAGCCAGTCGGTGTCGGTGATGACACCGCCGAGCAGCGGGCCGCCGACGGTGGCCACGGCGAACGTGGCACCGGTGTAGCCGGAGTACCGGCCGCGCTCACGCGGGGAGATCATCGCCGCCATGATCACCTGGACCAGGGCGGACAGGCCGCCCGCGCCCAGGCCCTGGATCACGCGGGCGCCGATGATCATCGACGGGCTCTGCGCGAGTCCGGCGACGACCGAGCCGATCACGTAGATCAGCAGCGATATCTGGACGAGCGCCTTCTTGCTGAGCAGGTCGGCCAGCTTGCCCCACAGGGGCACCGAGGCGGTCATCGACAACAGGGCCGCGGTGACGACCCAGGTGTAGGCGGACTGGCCGCCGCCGAGGTCGTTGATGATCGTCGGCAGTGCGTTGGTGACGATCGTCGAGGAGAGGATCGCGGCGAACAGGCCGAGCAGCAGGCCCGAGAGGGCCTCCATGATCTGCCGGTGCGTCATCGGGGCCTGCCCCGCCGAGGAGCCTCCCCCGTGCTTGGCGTGAGCCCGCACACCGGCTGGTGTGGTCGTTGCCATGGGCTTCCTTTACTACGTGTTCGCGGGTGTACGGGTGGTCTCGGTGAGTACGGGTGCGGAGAGCCGCGCGGGGGCCGACCGGCAGTCGCCGAAGGATGCGCGCAGCCGCGTCATCAGCCGGATGAGCTGGCCGACCTCGTCGTCGGTCCAGTCGCTCAGCCGGTCGGCGAGCAGGTGGGTGGTCCGCCGGGACAGCTCGTCGAGCTGGTCCAGGCCCGCCGGCGTCAGGCGCAGGATGCGTGAGCGCCTGTCCGCCGGGTCCGGGGACCGCTCGATCCAGCCGCGCGCGGCGACGTGCGCGACGTGCCGGCTGGTCACCGACATGTCCACGGCGAGCAGCTCGGCGAGCCTGCTCATGCGCATGGCGCCGTGGCGGCCCAACAGGGTCAGCACGGCGGCCGAGCCGGCCGGGCAGTCGGGCGGCAGTATCCGCCCCATGTCCCGCTTCACGGCACCGACGGCACTGAGCTGGCGCGCCAGCTCTTCGTACTGCGCCCGCTCGGCCATCACACCTCCCGTATTCGTTGCTTGGGGCAACCATAATAGTGATTGGTTGCTACAGGCAAACAAGTTGGCCGGGATGGGTGTAAAAAGTTGGCAAAGACAAGCATTGCATTTGTAAAGACACAGGTGGGAGTGGGCCGCTTGGCCTCCTCTGGGGTTCCTCTAGGTCCCCTCTGGGCCCCCTCGGTCCGGATGGCCCCGCACTTGGGCCGCTCCCCCGGATTCGCTAGTGTCTCGGCCCATGGCTAACACCCAGGGCCCCGAGGGCAATTACGACCCCGCAGGCAGCACCCAGATGTTCCGCGCCTTCGTCGACGAGTCCCCCCAGGGCCGGCAGCAGCAGGCGGCCCCGTCGGGCCCCCGCGTCGGCCTGATCGTCGGCATCGTCGTCGGAGTGGTGATCGTGGCGGCGGTCGCCTGGCTGGCGCTCAAGTAACCCGCCGGGGGGCCGGCATCGCCGGCTCACACCCGGCTAGGCGCTGCCTGACGACAGCGCCTAGGACCACCTGACCGAGACGTCCCGCGTCTCGATGTGCATGCCCAGCGGTACGCGCCAGGCGTCCACGCATACCGTCCAGGTGGCGCTCCGGTGCGTGCCGGGGCCGATCGGCGCCGGCAGGTCCACGGTCGACTCGACCGTCGACCAGTCGATGCCGAGGGCGCCGATGACGTGCGTCCGGAAGGTCACCGTGCCCGCACGTACGGCCGTGCCGCCCGAGTTGCGGAAGGGCACGGTCACCTTCTCGCACCAGCGCCTGTCCGTCGGCTGCCGTGTCTGGGTGCCCCAGGTGAGGGCGGCGGGCGCGGGGGGCCCGGTGGGGGTCGGTGTGGGGGAGGGCGGCTTCGGGGAGGCGGGGCCGGTGGGGGTGGGGGTGCCGGTGCCGTGGCTGCTCGGTGGGGCCCCGGCGTCGCCGTTGCCGGTGTCGCCGCTGTTGTCGGCGGACGGGTCGGGGGTGCCGGACGTGCCGGGCGCCGTGCCCGGGGCCTCCTTCGCCCCTTGGACTGAAGTGCCGGACGGCCGGGACGACTTGGCGTCGCCGTCCAGCGGGACCATCCGTACAGCTCCCGTCGGCTTCCCCGCCGTACCGCTGGGCTGACGCGGGACCCCGCCCACCGCGACGTATCCGTCACGGCTCCCGCCACCGCCGGTGGACGTGCCGAGGACCGCGCCCGCACACACGACGGCCGCCGACGCTGCCAGGACGGCGCCTCGGCGGCCATGCGGCCATGTCGTCGAACGGAACACACGGGCGGGACGCATCCGGCCATGGTGGCTGATGCCCCGTCAGATGGGAACCCGTCGGGCGGAACCCCTCGCGCAAGGGGCCCTCGGAACCCTCCTAGGGAGGGAACCCGAGAAACCTCAGTCGGAGATGAGTCCTTCCCGGAGCTGGGCCAGGGTGCGGGTCAGCAGGCGGGAGACGTGCATCTGGGAGATGCCGACCTCCTCGCCGATCTGCGACTGGGTCATGTTGGCGAAGAAGCGCAGCATGATGATCCGTCGCTCGCGGGGCGGGAGTTTGGCCAGCAGCGGCTTGAGGGACTCGCGGTACTCCACGCCCTCCAGCGCGCTGTCCTCGTAGCCGAGGCGGTCGGCGAGGGAGCCCTCTCCGCCGTCGTCCTCGGGGGCCGGGGAGTCCAGCGAGGAGGCGGTGTACGCGTTGCCGACCGCGAGGCCGTCGACCACGTCCTCCTCGGAGACGCCGAGGGCGCTCGCCAGTTCCGGGACGGTCGGGGAGCGGTCCAGCCTCTGGGACAGCTCGTCGCTGGCCTTCGTCAGGGCCAGGCGCAGCTCCTGGAGGCGCCGGGGCACCCGCACCGACCAGGAGGTGTCGCGGAAGAAGCGCTTGATCTCGCCGACGACGGTCGGCATCGCGAACGTCGGGAACTCCACGCCCCGTTCGCAGTCGAAGCGGTCGATCGCCTTGATCAGGCCGATGGTGCCGACCTGGACGATGTCCTCCATCGGCTCGTTGCGGGAGCGGAAGCGGGCCGCCGCGTACCGCACGAGGGGGAGGTTCAGCTCGATCAGGGTGTCCCGGACGTACGCACGCTCGGGACTGTCGTCGGCCAGTGCGGCGAGCCGCAGGAACAGGGAACGGGACAGGGTGCGGGTGTCGATGTCTCCCGAGGCCGGCGGCGCCGGCTCGGGGGCGGCGGCCGGGGCGGCCGGGGTCGGCACGGCTTCGAGGGCCGGTCCGCTCTGGAAGCTGTCGAGCACGTCGAGAGCGTCGAGCTCCTTGGGTGCTGCCTCGCTCTTCGTGGGCGTGAGCACCTTCGAGCTGCCCTGTTCTGCGGACATGCCACCCCCTTTGGGTCGCGGGACGGTCGCGGCGGCGTCGCTACCGAGCAACGCAGCCTTCACCTGAATACCGGAGCCGGAGCCTCGGCAAACGCGCTTCCGGCAGAATGTCACATGTCGGCAACACGCTGTAGTGACATGTCGACATGCGAGACGTGAATAGCCCCTGGAGAAAAGGGGTCTGACGGCCCGTCCGTCCATAACTGTCGGCAACGGCCCTGGTGAGCGATTCGCTCCCACCGGTGAGTGATCGCTCCTGTGACCGGTTACCCGTTCGGCGGTGTCAGCGGGGGCTGTTCCGGGTTCAGGCGTCGATCCGGTTGGCCGACCGCAGCCGCTGGAAGCTGCGCGCGAGCAGCCGGGAGACGTGCATCTGGGAAACGCCCAGTTCCGCGCTGATCTGGGACTGCGTCAGGTTGCTGTAGTAGCGCAGCAGCAGGATGCGCTGTTCGCGTTCGGGGAGCTGGACCAGGAGGTGGCGGACCAGGTCGCGGTGCTCCACGCCGTCCAGGGCGGGATCCTCGTAGCCGATGCGGTCCAGCAGGCCGGGCAGTCCGTCGCCCTCCTGTGCGGCCTCCAGGGAGGTGGCGTGGTACGACCGTCCCGCCTCGATGCAGGACAGCACCTCGTCCTCGCTGATGCGCAGCCGTTCGGCGATCTCGGCGGTGGACGGCGAGCGTCCGAAGGCCGTGGTCAGGTCCTCGGTCGCGCTGTTGACCTGCACCCACAGCTCGTGCAGCCGGCGCGGTACGTGGACCGTGCGGACGTTGTCCCGGAAGTACCGCTTGATCTCTCCGACGACGGTCGGCATCGCGAAGGTCGGGAACTGCACGCCCCGGTCCGGGTCGAACCGGTCGATGGCGTTGATCAGCCCGATGGTGCCGACCTGGACGACGTCCTCCATCGGCTCGTTGCGGGAGCGGAAGCGGGCCGCCGCGTAGCGCACGAGCGGGAGGTTGGCCTCGATGAGCGCCGCCCGCACCCGGGTGTGCTCCGGCGTGCCCGCCACGAGGTCCTTGAGCTGCCCGAAGAGCACCTGGGTGAGGGCGCGGGTGTCGGCACCGCGCCGCTTCTCGGGGGCGGGAGCGGGAGCGGGGGCAGGGGCGGTCGCGGGGCCGGGTGCGGAGGTGGTCGTTGGGCCGGATGAGGCGGCGGGATCGGGGGAAGCGGTGGGACCGGGGGTCGTCGGAGCGAGGGCGGGAGGAGCGGGCGCGGGCGCCTCGTCCTGGGGCGGCGCAGTACTGGCCGACACGGTCAACGCCACCTCTTCTTCGGTCAATCATCCGTCAAAAGCGGTCATAGCATCACAAGACATGTGCACTGTGTGCAAGCACCCCATAACACCGTGTTGAGGTCAACCGCCGCGAAGTTGGGGCCCGGAACGCACGAAAGCCCCCCGCCGTAACGGCGGAGGGCTCCCGGCGAAAAGAGTGGGCCGGCTCAGAACTCGTAGTCGGCGATCACCCACGTGGCGAACTCCCGCCACAGCGCGACGCCCGCCTGGTGCGCCGGGTGGTCCAGGTAGCGCTTGAGGGCGTCCGCGTCCTCGACGGCCGAGTTGATCGCGAAGTCGTACGCGATCGGCCGGTCGCTGACGTTCCAGCCGCACTCCCAGAAGCACAGCTCCTCGATCTGGCCGCCGAGCGCGCGGAACGCCTCGGCGCCCGCGACGACGCGCGGGTCGTCACGCTCGACGCCGTCGTTGAGCCGGAACAGGACCAGGTGGCGGATCATGGGCGGTTCCTCAGTTCTTCGCGCCGTCGGCGATCCAGGTCATGAAGTCACCTATCGCCTTGGCCGCGTCCGATATGCCTTGGAAGCCTATCTGCACGTAGTCGGCGGCCTTGGCCGGGTCCGTGATGATCACGTACAGCGCGAAGACCACGAGCACGTACACGGCGATCTTCTTGGCGTTCACCGCCACCGCGGCCTCCCTGTGCCTGTGCCTCGTGGGCGCCCTGTTGCCGGCGGCGAGTGTAACCGTCATGCCTGCATCAAGAGCCAACCGCCAGCGGCGGGAGGGCTTTTGCCCCGAAGGTCCCTCCACGCACGAAGGGCCCCGCCTGACGGCGGGGCCCTTCCAGAGCGGTAGCGGAGGGATTTGAACCCTCGGTGACTTGCGCCACACTCGCTTTCGAGGCGAGCTCCTTCGGCCGCTCGGACACGCTACCGAGGGAGACCCTACAGCACGGCGGGGCATGGTCTGAAATCGGTATTCGGGGGCCCGGAGGGCCGTGTCAGCGGTTCCGGAAGAAGTCGGTGAGGAGGGCGGCGCAGTCCGCCGCCAGGACGCCCTCGACGACCTCCGGCCGGTGGTTGAGGCGCCGGTCGCGCACCACGTCCCACAGGGAGCCGGCCGCTCCCGCCTTGTCGTCCCGGGCGCCGTAGACGACCCGGTCCACCCGGGACTGCACCAGCGCCCCCGCGCACATCGTGCAGGGCTCCAGGGTGACGACCAGCGTGCAGCCGGTCAGCCGCCACTCCCCGAGCCGCGCGGCGGCCCGGCGGAGCGCGAGGACCTCCGCGTGGGCCGTGGGGTCACCGGTGGCCTCGCGCTCGTTGTGCCCGGCCGCGAGCACCGTCGTACCGTCCGGGGACAGGACGACGGCGCCGACGGGGACGTCTCCGCCCCCGGCGGCCAGCCCGGCCTCCTCCAGTGCGAGCCGCATGGCGGACCGCCAGCGGTCGCGCACCGGATCGGGTGTCGTGCCGTGGGGGCGGGGCGCGGTCAGCGGACGGTCTCCAGCACCTCCGAGGCGCCCACGGCCTCGGCGATGGCGCCCAGCGCGTCGTCGGCGTCCAGGGTGCGCAGCTCCTTCTCGGAGACGCCCAGGTCGTCGAGGATCCGGCTGTCGCCGACCGGGCTGTGCGGCACGGCGTCGGCCGAGTCGCCGCCCTCCTCGTCGTCGTCCTCGGACTCGCCGTCTTCGGTGCCGTCGAGGTCCAGGGCGTCCAGGTCGGGGCCGTCGGAACCGGGCTCGCGGCCGAGGAGTTCGTCCGTGAGCAGCAGCTCCCCGTAAGCGCTGCGGGCGGCGGCAGCCGCGTCCGAGACGTAGATGCGAGGGTCCTCCTCGCCGTCCACGCGGACGACGCCGAACCAGGAGTCCTCCTGCTCGATCAGGACCAGCACCGTGTCCTCGTCGGGATTGGCTTCCCGCGCCAGGTCGGCCAGGTCCGACAGGGTCTCCACATCGTCCAGCTCTGTGTCGCTCGCTTCCCACCCGTCTTCGGTGCGCGCGAGCAGTGCGGCGAAGTACACCGTGACTCTCCCACTGGTCATAGGCGTGCCGGTTGGGGGTCCCCCCGGCGGAGGTCGTCGGGTGGGGAGAGCTTGGGGCCCGAGCCCCACCCACTCGGAATCGTGGCAGAAACAAGGCGTTCAGGGGATGTCTTCCGCTCCCTGTGTCTGGCTGTTTTGATCGTGGATCGCAAACGGGTCCCCAACGAATCCCAAGGGACCCACCAGCGCGCTCATCGCCGCCACCTGCGGATCGTACGCGGCTTCACGGGGTGTTCACGCACGTCACCTGCCGGAACACCGGTCCGGCGTGGATCTTCCTCACCGTCTTCTTGCCTTGGCGGCCTCTCTCACGTGGGCTTCGTCACCAGCGGAAGGTGCGCATGCGCATCGCGTGCCGCAGCCGGGCCGCCTTGGCGCGTCGCGGCTGGACGCGGTCGCGCAGCGCGCGGGCCTCGGCCAGGTCCCGCAGGAACCGGGCACGCCGGCGCCGGCGCTCGGCGTCCGTCTCGGGCGGCGCCGGCTCGTGCGCCGTCCGGTCGTACGACGGCTCGTGCGCCGTCCGGTCGTACGGCGTCGGGCCGGAGCGCCCCTTCTCGGCGCCTCCGGTGCGGCCCGTTTCGTGGTCAGGCAGGTCGGGCACGGTCTCACCACCCCAGTCCGTCCCTCCCACTTTCCCCCGGACGGGCGGTTTGACGCCAGGGCGAGGTGCCCGTGGACGCGGTTACTGTTATGGGCATGCGTCTCCACGTCGTCGACCACCCCCTGGTCGCCCACAAGCTCACCACGCTGCGCGACCGGCGCACGGACTCCCCGACCTTCCGCCGGCTCGCCGACGAACTGGTCACCCTGCTCGCCTACGAGGCCACGCGGGACGTGCGCACCGAAGCGGTGGACCTCGACACCCCGGTCGCCCGGACCACCGGCGTCAAGCTGGCCCGCCCCCGTCCGCTGGTCGTGCCGATCCTGCGGGCCGGGCTCGGCATGCTCGACGGCATGGTGCGGCTGCTGCCGACCGCCGAGGTGGGCTTCCTGGGCATGATCCGCAACGAGGAGACGCTGCAGGCGTCCACGTACGCCACGCGCATGCCGGAGGACCTCTCGGGCCGTCAGGTGTACGTCCTCGACCCGATGCTGGCCACGGGCGGCACGCTGGTCGCGGCCATCCGGGAGCTGATCCGGCGCGGCGCCGACGACGTCACCGCCGTCGTCCTGCTCGCCGCCCCCGAGGGCGTCGCCCTCATGGAACGCGAACTGGCCGGCACCCCGGTCACGGTCGTCACAGCGGCGGTCGACGACCACCTCAACGACCACGGCTACATCGTCCCGGGCCTCGGCGACGCGGGCGACCGCCTGTACGGCGCGGCGGAGTAACCGAACGGTTCGGAGTCCTTCCCCAGGGTGTTCTCCGGGTTTTTTCCAGAGCGGCGGTGCCGGAGGCGCGCCCCAAAAGGGGTGCGGGGCTGTGTCTGAACATGCGGCTCCGCCGCGTGGGCGCGACCAGCCACAGCCGGCCCGCGCCCGAACGACGGCCCTCGTTCAGCAACCCTTCTTCGGAGAAGCACTGGATGCAGGCGCGGCCAACTTCGCCAGCGCCTGATCGGCCGCCCCCCGCGGAGCGAGCCCCTTGAAGCCGTCCCCGATGACCAGATCGAGGCCGGCCCCCTTGCGCACGGCCTCGGTCCGCCGCTCGGCCCCCGCCACCTGCGTACCCAGCACCGGCAGCGACGTGTTGAGCGCGGACGAGGGCCCGAGCAGCAACCCGACACCCTTGACCTTCTTGTCGTACTGCTTCGGCGCGTTGGCCACGTCCCCGATCACGAAGCCGCGCTTCTTCAGCTCGTCCGCGGTGCTCTTGGCGAGGCCGCCGCGTGTCGTGGCGTTGTAGACGTTCACCGTGATCTGCCCCGGCTTGGGCGGCGCGGCCTGCCGCCGGCCGGCGGCCTTCACCTTCGAGGCGGACTGCGCCTTCTTGCGGCACGCCGCCGAGGACGCGGCCGCCGAAGCCTTGTCGCCGCCGGTGAAGACGTCGATGAGCTGCAGTGTGCCCCAGCCGACCAGGCCGAGCGCGGCCACGGACGCCACGAGGGCGAGCGCGAGCCTGCCGCGCCGCCGGGGAGGGCGCATCCGGGGGTATTTGTCCCCTGTGATCCGGTACTTGCCGCCCATGCCGGGGGGAGTCAGCATGCTCATGAACGCAGCGTAGTGCGCCCGAGCGGCGATGCCTATTAGATGATCAGTGCAGGCCGCTCAGCGGAACCCGAAAGGGTCAACAACCCTGGTCCGCCGGTGACAGGTGTCCACCGGTGTCAGTGGTCCGCCGCTGTCAGTCCAGCTCGAGTACGCGGGCGTGCAGGACCTGGCGCTGCTGGAGGGCGGCGCGGACGGCGCGGTGCAGGCCGTCCTCCAGGTACAGGTCGCCCTGCCACTTCACGACGTGCGCGAAGAGGTCGCCGTAGAACGTGGAGTCCTCGGCCAGCAGGGTCTCCAGGTCGAGCTGACCCTTGGTCGTCACGAGCTGATCGAGGCGGACCGGGCGCGGCGCGACGTCCGCCCACTGCCGGGTGCTTTCCCGGCCGTGGTCGGGGTACGGCCGGCCGTTTCCGATGCGCTTGAAGATCACACGGAAAGCCTACCGGTCAAGACGTTCCGGGCGCAGCCATGGCGCCGCAGTGCGACGCTGAAAAAGCCGTGGCACAACAGGTCATACCGGCGACTATCGGATGAGCATGCGGATGGCCGTGGAGCAGCCGGGCGGCAGCCGTGGAGCAGCCGTGGGGCAGCCGTGGGGCAGCCGCCGGGTGGCCACGGCCCGACCACCGGCCGGGCCGTCCGGTGACCTGGTGACTCTAGGGAACAAGGGAACAGGGGCCGTAGATGAGTGACAGCGAGACGCTCCCCGCCGAGGCCCGGGAGATCGCCTCCGGGTACGCCTTCACCGGGGCCGCCCTGGACCTGGGCGCCCTCCTGTGGGACGGGAGCTGCCACGCCGGTGCCCCGGTCCGCATCCCCCTGCCCGTGCTCAACCGCCACGGCCTGGTCGCGGGCGCCACCGGCACCGGCAAGACCAAGACCCTCCAGCTGATCTCCGAGCAGTTGTCGGCGCAGGGCGTCCCGGTGTTCCTCGCGGACGTCAAGGGCGACCTGTCCGGCATCGCGCGGCCCGGGCAGGCGAACGACAAGGTGTCGGGGCGGGCGGCCGAGGTCGGCCAGCAGTGGACCCCGGCCGGCTTCCCCGCCGAGTTCTACGCCCTCGGCGGCATCGGCCACGGCATCCCCGTACGGGCCACGATCACCAGCTTCGGCCCGGTGCTGCTCTCCAAGGTGCTCCAGCTGAACCAGACCCAGGAGCAGTCCCTCGGCCTGATCTTCCACTACGCCGACACCAAGGGCCTGGAGCTGATCGACCTCAAGGACCTCAGGGCGGTCGTCGCCTTCCTCACCTCCGACGAGGGCAAGGCGGAACTGAAGAACATCGGCGGCCTGTCCACCGTCACGGCCGGGGTGATCCTGCGCTCCCTGACCGCCTTCGAGGCGCAGGGCATGTCCGACTTCTTCGGGGAACCGGAGTTCGACACGGCGGAGCTGCTGCGCACCTCGGAGGACGGGCGGGGCATCGTCTCCGTGCTCGAACTCCCCGCCGTGCAGGACAGACCGCAGCTGTTCTCGACGTTCCTGATGTGGCTGCTCGCCGACCTCTTCCACGACCTGCCCGAGGTGGGTGACGCCGACAAGCCCAAGCTGGTGTTCTTCTTCGACGAGGCGCACCTGCTGTTCAACGACGCCTCCAAGGCGTTCCTGGACTCCATCACGCAGACCGTGCGGCTGATTCGCTCGAAAGGGGTCGGCGTCTTCTTCGTCACCCAGACCCCGAAGGACGTACCGTCCGACGTGCTCGGCCAGCTCGGCAACCGCGTCCAGCACGCGCTGCGCGCCTTCACGCCGGACGACCAGAAGGCGCTGAAGGCCACCGTGAAGACCTTTCCGAACTCCCCCTACGACCTCGAAGAGCTGCTCACCGGGCTGGGTACCGGTGAGGCGGTGGTGACCGTGCTCAGCGAGAAGGGGGCGCCGACGCCGGTCGCGGCGACCCGGCTGCGGGCGCCGGAGTCCCGGATGGGGCCGGTGGAGGGGGCTGAGCTGGACCGGTCGGTGCAGGGGTCGCCGCTCTACGGACGTTATGCACAGGCTGTGGATCGTGAGTCGGCGTATGAGAAGTTGACGGCTGCTGCGGCTGCCTCCGAGGCTCCTGCGAGCGGTGGTGTTGGCAGGGCCGAGCGGCCCGCGAAGGCGAAGGACGAGGAGTCCCTCGTCGAACAGGTTGTGAGCAGTGGGATGTTCAAGTCGCTGGCGCGGTCGGTGGGGACGCAGATCGGGCGGGAGATCACTCGGTCGTTGTTCGGGACGGCTCGGCGGCGACGGTAGTCGCGCCCCCGCCGCCCCTTCCCTTCCCGTCCCTGGGGGCTTCGCCCCCAGACCCCCTTTTTGCGCAGTTCCCCGCGCCCCTTACAGGTGGGCCTCCTGCTGTTTGGTGGCCCGGCCTCGGACTCGGAACGCCGTGATGATCTCCACGATGCCCACGGCGATCAGCCACCAGCCGCCGAGGAGGGTCAGTACGGCGACGGAGCGGAACGGGGAGTCGATGAGGACGATCCCGGCGATGAACGTGACGACGCCGAGGAAGGCGTGCCAGCCACGGGCGGGCATCCGGGAGTCGGAGGCGGCGGCCAGGGTCTGGGTGATTCCGCGGATCAGCCAGCCGATGCCGATCCACAGGCCCAGCAGCAGGATCGACTGCATGGGACCCCGGAAGCAGAACAGGCCCAGCAGGATCGACAGGGCGCCGCTGACGAAGGCCAGGACGCGCAGTGAGGTCCTCCTGTGGGTGCCGAAGGCGGCGACCAGCTGGAAGATGCCGCTGACCACCAGGTAGACACCGAACAGCACGCCGACGGCGAGCAGGGTGGCCTGGGGCCAGATCAGCACCAGGATGCCCAGGATCAGGGAGGCGCCGCCGGTGAGGAGGATGACCTGCCAGGCGGCCTCGGACAGTGCGCCCAGGGGCCCTTCGAAGGGTGGCTCGGGTTCCGTCGGGGGCTCCTGCCGGGGGCCGGTGGCGCCCGTTGGCTCCTTGGTGCGGACCCTGCGGTCGTCGGTGAAGGTGTCGTCGCGGCTGCCCGTGGCATGGACCTTGCGGTCGTCGAACTCCCGCCCCCACGGGGAGCCGCTGCTCGATGGCTCGCTCATACTCCATGGTGAGTACGGCCGTGTCGCTCCCGCCACCGGAGGGAACGGCCCCCACTCTCATCCCTGCTGCTTGCCCGCCTTCGCGGCCTTCGCGGCCGCCTTCATCTCCTGCTTGTGCGCGCGGACCTTGGCCAGTGACTCGGGGCCGGTGATGTCGGCGACGGAGCGGAAGGACTTCGCCTCCCCGTACGCCCCGGCCGCCTCCCGCCACCCCTGCGGCCGTACCCCCAGCTGCTTGCCGAGGAGGGCGAGGAAGATCTGCGCCTTCTGCTTCCCGAACCCGGGCAGTTCCTCCAGCCGGCGCAGCAGCTCCGTGCCGCTGCCGGCCCCGCGCCAGACGCCCTCCGCGTCACCGTCGTAGTGCTCGACGAGGTACTGGCACAGCTGCTGGATCCGCTTGGCCATCGATCCCGGGTACCGGTGCACGGCGGGCTTCTCGGCGAGCAGCGCGGCGAAGGCCTCCGGCTCGTGTCCGGCGATCTCGTGCGCGTCCAGGTCGTCGGCGCCCAGCCGCCGGGCGATGGTCGCGGGTCCCTTGAACGCCCACTCCATCGGCACCTGCTGGTCCAGCAGCATCCCGACCAGCGCGGCCAGCGGACTGCGCCCGAGCAGGGCGTCGGCGTCGGGGTCCTGGGCGAGGTGCAGAGTCACATCCATGGCTCGATGATCGCGCGTGCGGCCGGCGCCCGCCCGCCGGGAGCGGCCGGCACCCCGAACTCCATTGAGCGCGACGGCCGATCGCTCCGTACGTACTACGAGGAGACGTGCGCCGGGACAGGGAGGGCCGACGTGGGTGGGGCCGGTGAGTGAGGCGGGGCGGGCGGCGGGTGAGGTCGGTGGGGCTGGTGAGGTGTACGGGGCTCGGTCGCGAGGGTTCGCGCCGCGGGCCTGGCGGCCTGGGTTGCGGATCGGCCGAGACGCCGGGAGGCCGGGGCTGCGGACTCGGCGATCCCGGATGTCCCGGCCCTCCTGGCGGCCCCAGCCGTCCCGGCTGCCCCAACCGTTCCGGCGGGCGCTCCGTGCGCTCGTGCCGGTCGTCGGGGTGCTGCTGTTCCTCCTCGGTACGGCGGTCCCCGCGTCGGCCCATGCGGCCCTGCGCGGTACCGATCCCGCCGACGGCACCCTCCTCAAGGCGGTCCCCCGTCAACTGACCCTGACCTACACGGAGTCGGTCGGTCTCCTGGACGACTCGTTCCGGCTGTACGACCCCCACAACCGCCGCGTCCGCACGGGCCGGCCCGGCCACGCCCCCGACCACCCCGACACCGTCCGCGTCCCGCTCACCGCCGCGAAGCTGGGCAAGGGCACCTACACGCTGGCCTGGCGGGTGGTGTCCGCCGACAGCCATCCGGTGTCCGGCGCGCTCACCTTCTCGGTCGGCACGCGCACGGCCACGACGCCGATCGCGGACCGGGATACGGCAGCGAACGGCGCCACCACGGGCCTCTACAACATCGCCCGCTATCTGGCCTACCTGTCCGTGGCACTGCTGCTGGGCACGGCGGCGTTCGTCGCGTACTGCCGGCCGCCGCGCACGGACCGCCTCCGTCGGCCGGTGCGCGTGGCCTGGTGGACCCTGGTGGCCACCACCGCGGCCCTGTTCCTCCTCCGGGCGCCCTACGAGGAGGGCGCCTCCCCGCTGACGGGTCTGACCGGCTCCGCCCTCGCCCGTACGGCGACGACCCGGCCCGGCGAACTCCTCCTCGCCCGGCTGGCCCTGCTGGCGCTGGCCGCCGGCCTCCACGCCCGGGCCGGCAGCGGTCGCCGCCGCCCGGCGCTCCTCCGACCCGTCCTGCCGGCCGCCGGCCTGGCACTCTCCGTGGCCCTGTCCCTGACCTGGTCGGCGGCCGAACACGCCTCCGCCGGCATCCAGGTGCCCGTCGCGATCACCTCCGCCACCCTCCACGTCCTGGCCATGTCGGCCTGGCTGGGCGGTCTGACGGCCCTGCTCGTCACGCTCGCCCACACCCCGCCGCCATCGGTCGTCACCCGCTTCTCCCGGCTGGCCTCCGCCTCGGTGACGGTCCTGGTGGTGACCGGCGCCTACCAGTCCTGGCGGGGCCTGGGCTCCTGGCAGGCGCTCACGGACACGACGTACGGCCGCACCCTGCTGGCGAAACTCGCGGCGGTGACCCTGCTGCTGACGGCGGCTGCCTGGTCCCGCCGCTGGACGGCCACCCTGGCGACAACCGCACGCCGCGCCCCGGCGCCCACGCGCGTCCCCGAGCCGGCCGGCGGCCCCCCGCTTCCCCCTCCCGAGGATGACGCGAGTTCGGGCCCGGCACCCGCGCCCGCCCTCCACGAGCGCCTCCGCCGCTCCGTCCTCGCCGAAGTGGCCGTCGGAGTCGTCGTTCTGGTGCTCACGACGCTGCTGACGACCACCGTGCCCGGCCGGGCGGCGGCCGAGGCGGTCTCCTCGCCGGGGACGGCGGCGGCCGCCGGTGTCGGCATTCCGACCGCCCTGGTCACGACCATCCCCTTCGACGCCGGCAGCACCGGCGGCCGCGGCACGCTGCAGATCACCCTCGACCCCGGCCGCGTCGGCACCGGCTCCGTCCAGGTCATCGTCTACGGCGCCGACGGCGGCCTGGCCGCAATCCCCGGACTCCGCCTCACCTTCACGCTCGCCGCCCGGGACATCGGCCCCCTGGACACCAGGATCACCGACCGGGGCGGCTACTGGGCCGCCGACTCGTTCACCCTCCCCCTCGCGGGCGAGTGGACCGTGAACGCGACGGTGCGGGTGTCGGAGCTGGACCAGGTGACGGTGCACAAGGTGGTGCGCGTGGCGCGGTAGCGGGGTCACGGGTCGGCGACGGGGCCGCACGCATCGGTCAGGAATCGAGAAGCGTCCACGGCCGGCCCCCGGTTAGCGTTGCCTCAGTCGGCCTTCCCGGCGCCCACGACGGATGGAGTCACGATGAGCATGGCCACGAGGACGGACACGCAGTCGCCCGAGCCGCACGCCGCCGACAGCCACGACCTGATCCGGGTGCACGGGGCGCGCGAGAACAACCTCAAGGACGTCAGCGTCGAGATCCCCAAGCGCCGGCTGACCGTGTTCACCGGCGTCTCCGGCTCGGGCAAGAGCTCGCTGGTGTTCGACACCATCGCCGCCGAGTCGCAGCGCCTGATCAACGAGACGTACAGCGCGTTCGTGCAGGGCTTCATGCCGACCCTGGCCCGCCCCGAGGTCGACGTACTCGACGGGCTGACCACCGTGATCACCGTCGACCAGCAGCGGATGGGCGCCGACCCCCGCTCCACCGTCGGCACCGCCACCGACGCCAACGCCATGCTGCGCATCCTCTTCAGCCGGCTCGGCACGCCGCACCTCGGCTCGCCCAAGGCGTTCTCCTTCAACGTGGCCTCGATCAGCGGAGCCGGCGCGGTCACCGTGGAACGCGGCGGCCAGAAGGTCAAGGAGCGCCGCAGTTTCAGCATCACCGGCGGCATGTGCCCGCGCTGCGAGGGCCGCGGCTCCGTCACCGACATCGACCTCACCCAGCTCTACGACGAGGACAAGTCGCTGAACGAGGGCGCCCTCACCGTCCCCGGATACAAGCCGGGCGGCTGGAACTACCGGCTCTACACCGAGTCCGGCCTCTACGACGCCGACAAGCCGATCCGCTCGTACACCAAGAGGCAGTTGCAGGACTTCCTGCACCGCGAGCCGACCCGCATGAAGATCGCGGGCATCAACATGACGTACGAGGGGCTCGTCCCGCGCATCCAGAAGTCGATGCTGTCCAAGGACCGGGAGGCGATGCAGCCGCACATCCGGGAGTTCGTGGACCGCGCGGTCACCTTCACCACCTGCCCCGACTGCGAGGGCACCCGCCTCAACGAGGGCGCCCGGTCGTCCAGGATCGGCGGCGTCAGCATCGCCGACGCCTGCGCGATGCAGATCAGCGACCTCGCCGAATGGGTCCGCGGTCTCGCCGAGCCGTCCGTGGCGCCGCTGCTCACCGCGCTGCGGCAGACCCTCGACTCGTTCGTGGAGATCGGCCTCGGCTACCTCTCGCTGGACCGGCCCGCGGGCACGCTGTCCGGCGGCGAGGCGCAGCGGGTCAAGATGATCCGCCACCTCGGCTCCTCGCTCACCGACGTGACGTACGTCTTCGACGAGCCGACGACCGGCCTGCACCCCCACGACATCCAGCGGATGAACGCCCTGCTCCTGCGGCTGCGGGACAAGGGCAACACGGTGCTGGTCGTGGAGCACAAGCCCGAGGTCATCGCCATCGCCGACCACGTCGTCGACCTCGGCCCCGGTGCCGGTACGGCGGGCGGCACCGTCTGCTTCGAGGGCACCGTCGAGGGGCTCAGGGGCGGCGGCACCATCACCGGCCGCCACTACGACGACCGGGCCTCGCTGAAGAAGTCGGTGCGGGGGCCCAGCGGCACCCTGGAGATCCGCGGCGCGAACCGGCACAACCTCCAGGACGTCGACGTCGACGTCCCGCTCGGGGTGCTGTGCGTGATCACCGGAGTCGCCGGCTCCGGCAAGAGCTCCCTGATCCACGGGTCCGTTCCCGCCGCCGCGGGCGTGGTCTCGGTCGACCAGACGCCGATCCGCGGCTCGCGGCGCAGCAACCCGGCGACGTACACCGGGCTGCTCGAACCGATCCGCAAGGCGTTCGCCAAGGCCAACGGCGTCAAGCCCGCCCTGTTCAGCGCCAACTCCGAGGGCGCCTGCCCGACCTGCAACGGCGCCGGGGTCGTCTACACCGACCTGGCGATCATGGCCGGCGTCGCCACGACCTGCGAGGACTGCGACGGCAAGCGGTTCCAGGCGTCCGTCCTGGAGTACCACCTCGGCGGCCGGGACATCAGCGAGGTGCTCGCGATGTCGGTGACGGAGGCCGAGGAGTTCTTCGGCACCGGGGACGCGCGCACCCCGGCCGCGCACAAGATCCTCGAACGGCTCACCGACGTCGGCCTCGGCTACCTCACCCTCGGCCAGCCGCTCACCACCCTGTCCGGCGGCGAACGGCAGCGGCTGAAGCTGGCCACGCACATGGGCGACAAGGGCGGCGTCTACGTACTCGACGAGCCGACCACCGGTCTCCACCTCGCCGACGTCGAGCAACTCCTCGGACTGCTCGACCGGTTGGTGGACTCCGGCAAGTCCGTCGTCGTCATCGAGCACCACCAGGCGGTCATGGCCCACGCCGACTGGATCATCGACCTCGGCCCCGGCGCCGGCCACGACGGCGGCCGCGTGGTCTTCGAGGGCACCCCGTCCGAGCTGGTCGACGCCCGGTCGACGCTGACGGGGGAGCACCTGGCGAAGTACGTGGGCCGCTGACCGGCCGCCCCGCCGATGTGCCGCGCGTGAGGGGACATTCCTCGGGCGCCGCGCGTGAGGGGACCTGTCCGTACGAGACTGGACCCGTCCCCTCAATCAGGGAGGCAGGCCCGTGCCCGAGCTGCCCGACGTGGAAGGATTCCGGCAGGTGCTGGAGTCCTGTGCGCGGCGCCGGGTGATCCGGCGGGTCGAGGTCCGCGACACCGGCGTGCTGCACGGGGTGAGCGCGCGGCGGCTGCCCGACGCACTGGAGGGCAGGCGCTTCGCCGCACCCGATCGGCACGGCAAGTGGCTGCTCGCCCGGACCACGGCGGGCGGCCCCACCGTCCTGCTGCACTTCGGCATGACCGGCCTGCTGCTGTGCCGCCACCCCGACGACCCGCCCGAGCCGCACGACCGCGTCCTGTTCACCGTGGGCGCCGACCGCCGGCTCCACTACCGCGACCAGCGCAAACTCCGCGGCCTGTGGCTGGCCGACGACGAGAGCGCCGTACACCGGCTGCTCGCGGACCAGGGCCCCGACGCGCTGGCGGTGGACCGGGCCGCGTTCGAGGCCGCCCTCACCGCGCACCGCGGCGGGATCAAGAGCGTGCTCACCGACCAGCACGTCCTCGCCGGGCTTGGCAATCTGCTCGCCGACGAGATCCTGTGGCGTGCCGGGCTGCGCCCGACCCGTTCCGCGCGGGACCTCACCGAGGCCGAACTCCGGCGCCTGTTCACCCACATGCGCCGCACCCTGCGCTCCGCGGTCGCCGAGGGCCGGGTCCCGCCCCGCGACTCCTGGCTCACCGGCCACCGCGACGAGCCCAGCCCGGTCTGCCCGCGCTGCGGCTCCCTCCTGACCAGGTCCCGGGTGGGCGGCCGGGGCACGGTGTGGTGCCCCCGCTGCCAGCCGGACGGGGGCTGAGGCTACGGCCGCCGGGGTCGGGTCCCGCTCGCGTTCAGCCCACGCACAGGACGAGCAGGCAGAGCTGCTGGTGCTGATGCTGGGGCTGTGTGGCCTGGTCCGACGTGGTCGAGGTGCTCGACGTGGTGGTCGTCGGCGAGGTGCCCGAGTCCGTGCCGCTGGTGGGCGCGGGGGCGGGGGCGGGCGACTGGACGGGGGTGGTGACAGCCGTCGTACCCGTGCTGCTCGTGGTGCCCGCGGTGTTCGTCGTACCGGTGGAGGTGGTGTGTGCGGTGCCCGTGTGACCGGAGGCGGTGCCGTCCGAGGACGACGCGGCGGTGTACGACTGCGGTGCCGACAGCGCCGCCGTGTGGACCTGGGTGCCGTTGCCGGTGCCGGGCCGGCCACCGGGTGCCGTACGCACCGAGGCGGTGGCGTAGTGCGCGGTGGTGTGGCCGGAGGCGGGCGACAGGGTGTGCGTGGTCGGCACGGAGCGCTGGGTGTCGGGACGCGGGGAGGTCGGCAGGACGTCGTCCTGCGCCGACTGTCCCGCGCCCGGGTCCTTCGGCCCGGCCGCCGCCTGCGCGCGGTCGCCGGACTGCCGGTCCATCGAGGCCAGGGTCAGCCCGCCGCCGACGAGCGCGACGGCGGTCGCGACCACGGCCCGGCGCTGGGTCTTCTTCCACCGGGCCCGCTGCCGCCGCCGCGCGGCCCGTCCCCGTGGCGCGACCGGCACGGCCTCGAGATCGACGTCGCCATCGCCATGGTCGTTGCCGTCGGCGTCCCACGTGTCCGGGGCGACGGGCGCCGGCCTCTCCGCCGGCGCCGTCATCTCGGTGAGGGGGAAGGCGGCGGGGCCGGGCACGAAGTCGTGGGAGCCGTAGGAGCCGTAGGAGCCGTAGGAGTCGTAGGGGGCCGCGGGGGCGAAGCCGGAAGCGGCGGCCGGGGTGGTGCTGGGGGCGATGTCGGGTGCGTACGCACCGCACCCGGGACACACCAGGGCGCCGTTGAGATGCCGACGACACGAGGAGCAGTAGTCCATCTGCGGTCTTCCTGACTTGGCACGCCGTCGACCCCCCGGGCCGCGGCCCGGTCACGTTCGCACGCGGGATCGAGCAGCCAGTAACGGTAACGATGCTTTCGAAAGACTGTGTGCAGCCGATGTGAGGCTCCTGCGGGGGTTCCCGGGCGAGGGTGCGTCGCCGGCCCGGCCGTCCTGTTTTATCGGCCTGTGGGCATGACCCGGCTGTCGCCCACCGAGACCCACGGGGGCCTGCGTCCCCCGGGAACAGTCCCCGTAGCCGCTCCACAGAAGGACCCGCTGTGACCCCCAGCCCGACCGGAATCGACCGCCTCCCGGTGTACGAGAGCCTGATACGCGAACTCGGCGACGCCGTGGCGGAAGCCCGCGTGGTGGCCGAACAGACCCAGCACCACATGACCCTGGCCCTCACCTGGCCCGGCCCGCCCCACCCGGAGCCCCGGTTCGACCACATGTGACGTACGAGGGGCGCCCGCTCGTACCCTGTCTCCGTGTCGTCCTCCCGCCTGCACCGCGTCGCCGTCCTGGTGCTGGAGGGTGCGAAACCGCTCGACGTCGGTATCCCGGCGCAGGTGTTCACGACCCGGGCGAGCATGCCGTACGGGGTGCGGGTGTGCGGGGCGGCACCCGGTCTCGTGACCGGTGGCGACGGCCTGTCGTACTCCGTCGCCCACGGGCTCGACGCCCTCGACTGGGCCGACATCGTCTTCATCCCCGGCTACCGGTTCCCGGACCGCGACGACCCGCCGCGGGCCGTCGTCGACGCGCTGCTCGCGGCCCACGCCCGGGGCACGCGGCTCGCCGCCATCTCGACGGGCGCCTTCGCGCTCGCCGCGACGGGCCTGCTCGACGGCAGACGGGCCACGACGCACTGGCACTACTCACGGGCGCTCGCGGCGAAGCACCCGCGCGTCCAGGTCGACGAGAATGTGCTGTTCGTCGACGAGGGCAGCGTGCTGACGTCGGCGGGCGCCGCCTCGGGCATCGACCTGTGCCTGCACATCCTGCGCGGCGACCTCGGGGTGGCCGCGTCCAACCACGCGGCCCGGCGCCTGGTAGCGGCCCCCTACCGCAGCGGCGGCCAGGCGCAGTACGTGCCGCGCAGCGTGCCGGAGCCGCTCGGCGAGCGGTTCGCCGCCACTCGGGAGTGGGCGCTGCACCGGCTCGGCGAACCCCTCACCCTGGAGATCCTCGCCGGGCACGCGGCGGTCTCGCCGCGCACCTTCTCGCGCCGCTTCGCCGAGGACACCGGGTACACGCCGATGCAGTGGGTCATGCGCGCCCGCATCGACCTGGCCCGTGAACTGCTCGAACGTTCGGAACGGAGCGTGGAGCAGATCGCCGCCGACGTCGGCCTGGGGACCGGCGCGAACCTGCGGCTGCACTTCCAGCGCATCCTCGGCACCACACCGAGCGAGTACCGGCGCACCTTCACCCGGGGCGAGTAGCTCCCGCCCGCGCCGGGGACGCCGTATGGCGCGATCCTTGCGAACCATGGCGATCGCGCCGCTGTCCGGGGCGAAGGCCTCGCGCGAGGCTGGTGAGGAACCGAAGGGGATGACACCACTCATGACTCGTACGACTCGCATCGCGATCAACGGATTCGGCCGCATCGGACGCAATGTGCTGCGCGCCCTGCTCGAACGCGACACCGACCTCGACATCGTCGCCGTCAACGACCTCACGGAGCCCGCCACCCTCGCCCGGCTGCTCGCCTACGACACGACGGCCGGCCGGCTCGGTCGCCCGGTGACCGTCGACGGGGACGTCCTCGTCGTCGACGGCCGCCGCATCAAGGTGCTCGCCGAGCGCGAGCCGGCCCGGCTGCCGTGGGCCGAACTCGGCGTCGACATCGCCCTGGAGGCCACCGGCCGCTTCACCTCGGCCAAGGCCGCCCGCGCCCACCTCGACGCGGGTGCGCGCAAGGTCCTCGTCAGCGCGCCCTCGGAGGGCGCCGACGTCACGCTCGCGTACGGCGTCAACACCGACGCGTACGACCCGGACGTGCACACGGTCGTCTCGAACGCCTCCTGCACGACCAACGCGCTCGCCCCGCTGGCCGCGGTCCTCGATGAACTCGCCGGCATCGAGCACGGCTTCATGACGACGGTGCACGCCTATACGCAGGAGCAGAACCTCCAGGACGGTCCGCACCGCGACGCCCGCCGCGCCCGCGCCGCCGCCGTCAACATCGTGCCGACCACGACGGGCGCCGCCAAGGCGATCGGCCTGGTCCTGCCGAACCTCGACGGCAAGCTGTCGGGCGACTCGATCCGGGTGCCGGTCCCGGTGGGCTCGATCGTCGAACTCAACACGACCGTCGCCCGCGACGTCACCCGCGACGAGGTGCTGGCGGCGTACCGCGCCGCGGCGGAGGGCCGGCTCGCCGGCGTCCTCGAATACTCGGACGACCCGCTCGTCTCCGCCGACATCACGGGCAACCCGGCCTCGTCGATCTTCGACTCGGCCCTCACCCGCGTCGACGGCCGCCACATCAAGGTGGTCGCCTGGTACGACAACGAGTGGGGCTTCTCGAACCGGGTGATCGACACCCTGGAACTCCTCGCCGGCACCCGCTGACGGGCGCACCCCCTGCCGGGGGATGCAGGCAGGACGAGCACCCGCCGGTCCACCCGGGGGCCTCGACCGCTCAGCGGCCGGGGCCTCCTCGACGCCGAACAGCCCGTACCCACGCTCGTCCCACGCCCCTCGTGACCGCATCCGTACCCGAGGGGCGCTCGCCTCACCTCCGCCAGAACAGGTGGTGTGTGACGCCGCTCGGGCTGGGCACGACCTCGAGGTGGAACCGGTCGAGCAAGTCGTCCGGGGACTCCCAGAGCCGCAGTCCGGACCCGAGCTTCACCGGCGAGACCGCCACATGCAGGGTGTCGACGAGGTCGGCGTCGAGGAACTGCCGGATGGTGGTGACCCCGCCGCCGAGCCGGACGTCCTGGCCCTGCGCGGCCTCTCGTGCTCGTTCCAGGACCGTGACCGGGTCGCCGTCGACGAAGTGGAACGTGGTGTCGGAAAGAGTGAACGACGGACGCGCGTGGTGGGTCATGACGAACACGGGGGTGTGGAACGGCGGCTCCTCCCCCCACCAGCCGCGCCACTCATGGTCCTGCCAGGGCCCACGCTGGGGCCCGAACTTGTTGCGCCCCATGATCTCGGCGCCGATGCCCCGCGCGAAGTCCCGGGTGAAGTAGTCGTCCAGGCCCCGGCTCCCGCCGGCATCCGTACGCATGGGCCAGCTCGCCGTGGCCCCGGCCCACGTGAACAGCCTCTCGGGACCGTCCAGGCCGAACGGCCGCTCGAGACTCTGGTGCTCACCGGCCCCGATCCCGTCACTCGAGATGTTGAAGTTCATGACTCTCAGCAGTTGCTCCATGCCTGACCTCACCTGCTCCTGTCGCGTCCTGGTACGGCAAGCAGCCGCACACCATGACGTCGAACGGGCCGGCCCCGGATCGACAGCGACCCGCGACTTTTTCCAAGGCAGGCGAAAAGAGCAGGGGTGCCCGCCGGAGAGCGAGGGAGACGCAGAAACGCCAGAGGGCCGGCGGAGGATACGAGATTCGAACTCGTGAGGGGTTGCACCCAACACGCTTTCCACCTGTCCGCGTGGCCCTACGGGGCCGTCCGTACGGGTTCGCGAGGCAGGTCAGAGGGGGTGCGCGTCCCGCTGCACTGGAACGAGGATCCCTCGTGACTCTGAGGCACGTTTCCCTCCAGACGAGTTCGGTCCGTTCCATGACAGCTGACCGATGATCCCCGCGTATGGCTTTTGCTGATCTGGCTCAGCCGCATGGGCTGAAAGGTCAGCCGGTTCGAAACCGGGCAGGCCCAGCTAGGCCGTGCCGCAACCAGGACACTCGCCTAACTTCAGAACATGGACTTCAACCTCACCGCGGAAGAGGAGGCCTTGGTCTTCCATGTGGTCTCCCTCCTCCACTCTGGCCTCTCCCCCACGGATGACGACCTGGCGGAGGAGATGGGCGATGAGGTCCGCCCTCTCCTCCAGTCCCTCCTGGACAAGGGCTGGCTCGTCATCGACGAGGAGCGAGAGCTGGCGTTGTCGATGATCGCGCGGGCTGCGGTGTCCAGCCGGAAGGATGTGGAGGGACCTTAGAAGTCATCTCATTTGGTGAGTCGGCGGTGGCAGACGAGAGCGGCGGCGATGGTGGCGAAGGCTGCGAAGTGGGTGCTCATGCGTGCGTAGCAGCGGTGGAGCCGGCGGAAGCCGCCGAGCCAGGCGACGGTCCGCTCGATGGTCCAGCGGTGGCGGCCGAGGCGGGTTGAAGAGTCGATGCCGCGGCGGGCGATGCGGGCCGTGATCCGCCGTCACCGCCACCGGTGCACGGTCCGCCGGTCCGGGGTCGCTGACAGAGTGGCATGGCCGGGCAACGGAGTGACCGTCAGAACTCGGCGATGCCCGCGGGTTGGCTGCTGTGCGGCGTCGTGGCGGCGCCCAGGACCGCATCGGCAGCGGTGACTTCGGCGCGGACGAGGGCGACGAGGGAGGCGGTGTTGGCCGGTGTGGCGTCGTAGCCGGCGAGGGTCACGCCGACGGCGTGACGGCCGTCCAGGACACCGATACCGATGTGCGTCTCGCCGCCCATGGTGACGATGCCGCCGGTGGTCGCCGTGCCGATGCGTGGCGTGGTCAGCGGTGTGAAGCCCGGGACGGCGCGGCTGGCCTTGGCGGCCTGCTGGAAGGCGGTCGCCGCGACGGGGGCCGTGCGGTAGAGGTCGACGGAGATCGTGACCTTCCTGGTGCCGGTCGGGTCGGCGTACACCACGGCGACGGTGGCCGTGGGCATGCCGACGGCGGTGCGGTCCGGACCGACGCTCACGACCCGAGTGACCTCGGGGAAGAACCGCCCGACGGACTTCAGCGACAGTGTCACGTTCGTCGGCAGCGACGCGCCTGGGCTCTGTTGTGCGACGACGACCGGCGACGGGGTCAGCGCCTGCGCCGGCACCGCGCACACCCCGGCTGCCAGTGCAGCGGCCGCCGCGAGCGACGGCACGGCGAGTGGTCCCTTTCGCATGCTCGTCTCCCATCCTTCCGGGTACTTCCCCTGGCACCCCCCTCCGGCCAGTCTCGCCGCCCGTCGCGCCTGCGGCGATACGAGCGGCCACCGCTCCAGGGCCCGGCGGTCCCGGACGGCCGGGCGGCATCCGCACCGGCTCCGCGCAGTTCGTCAGCCACCTGTGGTCGGTCGGGTCGAGCTGACGCGTCGTGCACCGGCTCCGCCCGGTGGGCGGCCAACCCCCCATCGCAGAATTGATCTGATTTCAAGTCGGATCCATCCGGTGTGCGGACGCGGGAAGCGGCAGGGCCCATTGCGCGTCCGTCGGATCACCACACGGAGTCATATCAAGCCGACGATCTGGTGATCACCGGGTCACGGCCTGGCGTCACGTGATCGCACTCGTCGACCGAGGTGCGACCCTCGACAGGCTGAGGGACCATGGCAGCTGAGGCTGCCGCGGCGGGACACGCGTCGGCCGGGAATCCACCGCACCTGGAAAATCGGCACCGCCTGCGACGTCGGCAGACACGCCACGTGGGAGAACGCCATGAATCGGACCGTTCGTTTGCCCCGGGCCGGGCATTCGGGTCGGATTCCTCGCGGTGACGCTCTGTCTTGCACTGCTGTCCAGCGCACCACTCGCGCCGGCCGCGACCGCCGGCTCCACCGCGAGTCCGCAGGTACCTGCACACACCGCCAGGTTCGAGCCCGGCGCCTGCCCCCACCCGGCGCCTGTGCCGACCCTGGCCACCGCGCACTGCGGCTTCCTGGTGGTGCCCGAGGAGCACGCCGATCCGGGCAATGGACGCAAGCTCCGGCTGGCCGTCGCCATCGTCCCGGCGGTGTCGCGCATCCCGGCCGCGGACCCCATCGTCTACATGGCCGGTGGCCCCGGCGTCGACCCGATCGTCCAGGAGACGACCTCGCTGGTCGAAGCCGGCGTGAACCAGGACCATGAGCTGATCATCATGGACCAGCGCGGCACACTCTCCTCGCAACCCGCGCTGCTCTGCCCGGAGATCGACCGGTTCAACGCCTCGGCCGTCGGCCTGCCGTACGACGCACGGGCGACGGAGAGCGCGCACCTCGCGGCCACCCGGGCCTGCCACCAGCGCCTGGTCGCCGAGGGCGTGAACCTTGCGGCGTACAACACCACTGAGAACGCCGCCGACTTCGCCGACCTGCGCACCGCCCTGCGCATCGCACAGTGGAACGTGTACGGCACCTCGTACGGCACCGACCTCGCGCTCACCTACCTGCGCGAGCACCCGCAGGGGATCCGCAGCGTGGTGCTCGACTCGGTGTTCCCGCCGGACATAGCGAGCCTCGGCGCCACCTGGGGCAGCCTCCAGGAGGCGTTCGGCAACATCTTCGCCGCCTGCGCCCAACAGCCGACCTGCGACCGGCGTTACCCTCACCTCGAGGCCACCTTCACCCATCTGGTGCAGCAGTTGGAGGCCCACCCCATCACCACCCAGGCCTCACCCGGGCCCGGCCTGGCGCCCGTCAAGGTGGTGATCGACGGCGGCGCGCTGGTGCAGTGGCTGGTCGGCGTCGGCGCCCAACCGGCCGGGATCCCTGCGGCGATAAACGCGCTGGCGCACGGCGATCCGCGGGCGGTCGCCCAGGTGCGCGCCGCAGCCGCCGATCCGGCCCGTGCCGGCACCGACGGCACCGGGCTCTTCTACGGCGTGCTGTGCAGCGAGTGGGTCCCCTACCAGCCGGCCCGGCAGGTCCTGGCCTCCGGGCGCGCCGCCTTCCCCGCGTATCCGCACTCGGTGCTGGCCCAGGCACCGCAACTACCCTTCATGAGCGAGGACTGCGGCATCTGGGACGTACCGGCGGCGCCGGCCGCACAGCGCTCCGTGACGCACAGCAACGTTCCGACGCTGCTCGTCTCGGGCAGCTTCGACGCGCGCACGGCGCCGAGCCTGGCCGACCACGCCGCGGCCACGCTCCCGAACTCCACCACCATCGTCATCCCAGGCGCGGGACACGTGGTGGTACCGAAGTCGGCCTGCGCGCAACAGGTGTTCGCCTCCTTCCTGGCCAATCCCCAGTCGCCGGACACCCGCTGCGTGGCCGGTCTGCGGCCGGCGCCGTTCAAGGCGGGCCCGTAGCGGCCCGACCCGGACGACAGGTGCGGCGATACGGCGGTACGGCTGAGGCGGTACGGCGCGGCTACGCGGCGAGGAATCCGCCGCACTGGCGAAGCCGCCACGGCTGGAAGAGGACCAATCCGAGGTTGAGCCCTACTCCGTGGAAGGGGTTCAGTGCCTGTTGCTCGAAGCCAACAAGCGACGGAACAGCGCCCGCTGGATTCTGGCGCTGGCGCTCGGACTACGGCAGGGCGAGACGCTCGGACTGCGCTGGGCTGACGTCGACCTGGACAACGAGTACCCGAAGCTGCGCCGGAACCGTCTGCGCCCCCGGTACGAGCATGGGTGCCCGGAAGCCTCGCCATGCGGCCGTAAGGCGGGGTACTGCCCGGCCCCTGGTCGCCATGATCCGGGTACCCGCGAGACGCAAGAGCGCGAGCGCAAGGCCGCCGGCGACCTGTGGACCGAGTCGGACTACGGGTTCACCAAGCCGCTGGGTGGCCCGCTGGGCCCGAACACGGACTGTCACGACTGGAAGCGGCTGCTGGAAGACGCGGGGAGCCGGAACGCCCGGCTGCATGACGCACGTCACACGGCCGCCACCGTGCTCATGGTGCTCGGCGCCCCGGACCGCGTCATCGATCAGATCATGGGGTGGGAGCCGGCACCTCCGCGAGTGTGCGGGCGAGGTATCTGCATGTGCCGGACGCCATGCTCAAGGACGTGGCCCGGAAGATCGCCGAAGCCATCTGGGGATCTGGGAACACCCGCTGTGGACAAAACCAGGACAACGAAGTCCGAGGACAACGCCGAAGGGCCCCACCTTGCGGTGGGGCCCTTCGACATCGTGCCCGGTGAGGCACTGGCGGAGGATACGAGATTCGAACTCGTGAGGGGTTGCCCCCAACACGCTTTCCAAGCGTGCGCCCTAGGCCTCTAGGCGAATCCTCCGCCGGAAACATTACATGACCGAGGGGAGTGCTCGCGAACTCGTTCCCGCAGGCCCGGATCGGGTACTGTGGGCGCAGCCCCTCACGCGGCGCTATCTGACTGAACTCCCCCAGGGCCGGAAGGCAGCAAGGGTAGGTTGGCTCTGGCGGGTGCGTGGGGGGCGCTTGCGTTCGAGGGCATCGCCGACGGGGAGGGCGGGGCGGTCGGACCCCGGCGGGCTTCCGCGGGCCGGATTGTCAGTGGGCGCCTATAACCTCGTAAGCGTGTCGTCTCTCGCGCTGTACCGCCGCTATCGCCCGGAGACCTTCGCGGAGGTCATCGGGCAGGAGCATGTCACCGACCCGTTGCAGCAGGCGCTGCGGAACAACCGGGTCAATCACGCATACCTGTTCAGTGGTCCGCGCGGCTGTGGCAAGACGACCAGTGCCCGCATCCTGGCCCGCTGCCTGAACTGCGAGCAGGGGCCGACGCCGACGCCCTGCGGCGAGTGCCAGTCGTGCCGCGACCTCGCGCGCAACGGGCCGGGCTCCATCGACGTCATCGAGATCGACGCCGCGTCGCACGGAGGCGTGGACGACGCCCGTGACCTGCGCGAGAAGGCGTTCTTCGGGCCCGCCGGCAGCCGGTACAAGATCTACATCATCGACGAGGCCCACATGGTCACGTCGGCCGGCTTCAACGCCCTGCTCAAGGTCGTCGAGGAACCGCCCGAGCACCTGAAGTTCATCTTCGCGACCACCGAACCCGAGAAGGTCATCGGGACCATCCGGTCGCGCACCCACCACTACCCGTTCCGGCTCGTCCCACCCGGCACGCTCCGCGACTATCTCGCCGAGGTCTGCGGCCGGGAGGAGATCCCCGTCGAGGACGGCGTGCTACCGCTCGTCGTGCGGGCCGGCGCCGGATCCGTGCGTGACTCCATGTCCGTCATGGACCAGTTGCTCGCGGGCGCCGGAGCGGAGGGTGTGACGTATGCCATGGCCACCTCCCTCCTCGGGTACACCGACGGCTCGCTCCTCGACTCCGTCGTCGAGTCCTTCGCCACCGGTGACGGAGCGGCCGCCTTCGAAGTCGTCGACCGGATCATCGAGGGCGGCAACGACCCGCGCCGCTTCGTCGCCGACCTGCTGGAGCGGCTGCGCGACCTGGTGATCCTCGCCGCGGTGCCGGACGCGGCCGACAAGGGACTCATCGACGCCCCCGCCGACGTCGTCGAACGCATGCAGGCCCAGGCCGGCACCTTCGGCCCCGCCGAGCTGAGCCGCGCCGCCGATGTCGTCAACGACGGCCTCACCGAGATGCGCGGCGCCACCTCGCCCCGCCTCCAGCTCGAACTCATCTGCGCCCGCGTGCTGCTCCCCGCCGCCTACGACGACGAGCGCTCCGTCATGGCCCGCCTCGACCGGCTCGAACGCGGCGTCAGCTTCTCGACCGGCGGCGGCGCGCCCGCCATGGGGTACGTCCCCGGTCCCGACGCCCACCTTTCCGCGAGCGGCGCCGACGCGCCGGCGGTCCAGGTCCCCCCGGGCGGCGGACCGGCGGCCGCGCGCGCCGCCGTACGCGCGTCGGGCGGGCCTGCGGGAGCTCCCGGTGCCGGTGCGGGGGCCGGTGCGGGGGCCGGGGCCGGTGCGGGCCCAGCGCCCGCCCCCACGCCAGTCGCGGCCACGCCGGAAGCCCCTGCGGCGTTCGTCGCGCCTACGGTTCCTGCCGCGCCCGTTCCTTCCGCGGCGCCCCCGGCCCAGGCGCCGGCCGCCAGCCCCGAGACGCCGGCTCCCGCGGGCCCCGGTGCCTGGCCCACGGCCGCCCCGGCCGGTGGCGGCCGACGGCCCGGCGGCTGGCCCACGCCGGCCGCGGCCGGCTCGCAGCCGGGTCAGGACCCCGCGCAGCGGCCCCAGCAACAGCAACCGCAACAGCAGCCGCAACAGCCGCAGCCCCAGCAGCAGGCACCGGTGCCGTCGGCGCCCGCCCCGGCCGGTGGGCTCGACCCCCGCATGCTCTGGCCGAACATCCTGGAGGCCGTCAAGAACCGCCGTCGGTTCACCTGGATCCTGCTCAGCCAGAACGCCCAGGTGACCGGCTTCGACGGCACCACGCTCCAACTCGGCTTCGTCAACGCCGGAGCCCGGGACAACTTCGCCAGCACCGGCAGCGAGGACGTGCTGCGGCAGGCGCTGGCCGAGCAGTTCAACGTGCAGTGGAAGATCGAGGCGGTCATCGACCCCTCGGGCGGCTCCGCACCCCCGCCGCCCGGCGGCTCACCGGGCTACGGCGGCGGGGGCGCGGGCTATGGGAACGCCGGTCCCAGTGGCGGCTACGGCGGCTCCCCGGCCCCTCGCCCGGCAGCGCCGGCACCCCAGCCGGCCGCCCCCTCGCCCGCCCCCGCCCCACAGGCCGGTGGCACCGGCTCCGCGGCCCCGGCCCCTTCGCCCGCCCTCCGCCCCGCCCCGGTCGCCCCGGAGGACGACGTCCCCGAGGACGACGACCCGGACCTGGACGAGTCGGCCCTGTCCGGCCACGAACTGATCGTCCGCGAGCTGGGTGCGACGGTGGTCGAGGAATTCACCAACGAGTAACCGCCCGCGCCGCCCCCGGCCGAC
This sequence comes from Streptomyces sp. NPDC047028, assembly GCF_040644095.1. Lineage (NCBI taxonomy): Bacteria > Bacillati > Actinomycetota > Actinomycetes > Kitasatosporales > Streptomycetaceae > Streptomyces > Streptomyces sp. NPDC047028. The sequence continues at coordinate 76,719 of NZ_JBEYVS010000017.1, read as the reverse complement.
CCGCCCCGACGCACCGCGATACGGGGCTCCGGTCTGCGGCCCGTCCCGACGCACCGCGACGCGGGGCTCCGGCGTGCTACCCGTCCCGGCCCGGCGCGCGCTCTCGCCGACCGCGGGTGACTTCGCGGCTGCCCGGCATCGAGTGGCCGGGCCGGATCAAGCCACCCCGGCCAACCCCGGTCCACAGTCCCGTCCTCAGGCCCAGGGCGGGCGTTCGCCGCCCGCAACCGGCTCAGCCGGCCGCCGGCCGGTGACTTCATCGGCCGCTCGGCTTTGGCCCGCGTGCAGGCGGCGACAAGCGCACCCACCCGGTCGCGGCACCCGCTCCGGGCCATGGCATCCGTTCCGGGGCGTGGCGCTCCGCCGCCGAACCCCGCCCCCTCGGCCCCCGCATCGCTCGGCCCCCGACGCACGCCTCGCCGCAGGCGGCCCGAACGTCTCGCGGACGTCCCCGGCGGACCTACCGGCGTGCGGCGGTTCTCGTAGGAACGCACAGCTTGGCCGGGGCCCGGGGTTCGGTGGGGTTGCCAGTAGGGTGAGGCACGTGAAGGTCCTCGTCATCGGTACCGGCGCCCGCGAACACGCCCTCTGCCGCTCCCTGTCCCTCGACCCCGACGTCACCGCGCTGCACTGCGCCCCCGGCAACGCCGGCATCGCCGAGGTCGCCGAGCTGCACCGGGTCGACCCGCTCGACGGCGCCGCCGTGGCCGCGCTGGCCACCGGTCTCGGTGCCGAACTCGTCGTCGTGGGCCCGGAGGCGCCGCTGGTCGCCGGGGTGGCCGACGCCGTCCGCGAGGCGGGCATCCCGGTGTTCGGCCCCTCCAAGGAGGCCGCGCAGCTGGAGGGGTCCAAGGCGTTCGCCAAGGACGTCATGGCGGCGGCCGGCGTGCCGACCGCGCGGTCCTACGTCTGCACCACCGAAGCGGAGGCCGCCGAGGCCCTCGCCGCGTTCGGTGCGCCCTACGTCGTCAAGGACGACGGGCTGGCCGCCGGCAAGGGCGTCGTCGTCACCGACGACATCGACGCCGCGAAGGCGCACGCGGCCGGCTGCGACCGCGTCGTCATCGAGGAGTTCCTCGACGGCCCCGAGGTCTCCCTGTTCGCGATCACCGACGGCGAGACGGTCGTACCGCTCCAGCCCGCCCAGGACTTCAAGCGGGCCCTGGATGGCGACGAAGGGCCGAACACCGGCGGCATGGGCGCGTACTCGCCGTTGCCCTGGGCCGACCCGAAGCTGGTCGACGAGGTGCTGCAGACCGTCCTCCAGCCGACCGTCGACGAACTGCGGCGGCGCGGCACCCCCTTCTCCGGCCTCCTCTACGCCGGCCTCGCGATCACCTCGCGCGGTGTCCGGGTCATCGAGTTCAACGCCCGCTTCGGCGACCCGGAGACCCAGGTCGTGCTGGCCCGCCTGCGGACCCCGCTGGCCGGTGTCCTGCTCGCCGCTGCGAACGGCACCCTCGCCGACCTGGAGCCGCTGCGCTGGAGCGAGGACGCGGCCGTCACCGTGGTCGTCGCCTCGCACAACTACCCCGGCACCCCCCGCACCGGTGACCCGATCACCGGTCTCGCCGAGGTGGCCGCCGAGGACGCCCCGCACGCCTACGTCCTGCACGCCGGGACCAGGCAGGACGGCGACGCGGTCGTCAGCGCGGGCGGCCGGGTGCTGTCCGTGACGGCCGTCGGGGAGGACCTCGGCGCGGCCCGCGCGCGGGCCTACCGGGCGGTGGCCCGCATCGGCCTCGACGGCTCCCAGCACCGGACGGACATCGCCGCGAAGGCGGCCGGAGCGGCCGAGGCCCGCTGAACCCCACCCCGTTCTGCCCTCAGGCCCCGGACGATCCGGGGCCTGATCTTTGCTGTCCGTCATCCACCTCTGACCAAAGCCATTCCATCGAGTGAGCAATCCGCCATCCGGCTGACGGGGGACCGGGCCCCAACTATGGTGCGGCGCAAGCGGTCCGGCACTTGGCCCACCGGCATTGCCACTTGGCCCACCGGCATTGCGATGTCAGTGGCGGGTGCCACAGTGGGGGAGTGAGCAACGCCAGGACAGCACGGCATCGGCAGGGAGGGGGTGAGGTCGGCGCATGACCGGAATCGGTGTGGAGGTGGCCGCGCAGGCCGCGCGTTCCCGAGCCCTCGCGGTGCTGCGCGTGCGGGGCCGGGCGCTGGGCGTGGCCCTGCTGCCCGCCGCCGCCGCGGTGATCCTGCTGACGGGTGGTTCCACCGGTCATTTCGTGGGCCGGGGCTGGGACGTGGCCCGCTGGGTCGTCTGCGTGCTGGCCGTGCTGGTGCTGCTCGCCGCGGCCGGCATCGCCCTCGTCGTGGCCCGCGCCCGCCCGGCCGTGACCCCGACGGTCCCGGTCACCGAGAAGTCCGCCCCGGACCTCTACCGGATGGTGCGCGACCTCGCCGACCGCCTCGACGTGCCCGCGCCCTCGGCGATAGCGCTCACCCCGGACTGCGACAGCTGGCTGGAGGACCGTACGCATCCGTCGCACGGCCCGCCCCCGCCCACGGGGTACGGCGAGCCGGCGGGCCCGGGTTCCCCGTCCGGTCCGCGGGGACGCGACGCCCGGCGCACCCGGCAGCACGTGGCCGCTCCCCTCCTCGTCATCGGCTCCCCCTTCCTGTGGTGGATGCGCGTCGGCGAGCTGCGCGCGGTCCTCGCCCCGGTCATCGCCGGTACGGCACCCTCCGCGCACCCCGACATAGCCGCCGCCCGGCGCTTCGTCCGGGGACTGGACGCCGCGGTGGCCGTCGCCGCCACACCCGGCCGCTGCCCGCTGACCCGCGCGGTGTGCGCCACCCTCGGCTGGGTGGCCCGGCTGCTGCTGCGCGGATGCCGGGAGCACGCGGTCCTGATGGAGCGGGGCGTCGCGACCTCGGCGGCGGAGCGCGCCCAGGCCGTGGACTACGGTCTGCGGATCGTCGCCCAGGAGCAGGTCGGGCTGGCGTACGCGGGCTGGGACCGGCTGCTGACCAAGGTGGCGCTGCCCGCCTGGCGCATGGGCCGCTGGCCGTCCCGGCTGGACGCGGGCGTGGTCTCCGCGCTGACCGAGCTGGCCCGCCGGGACCGGCTGGCCGAGGGGTTCACCTCACGGCTCGGCGAGCGCCCGGCCTGCGACCTGCTGGAGGAACCCGGCACGCTGGACGAGGCCGCGTCCCTGCTCGCCGCCCGGCTGTTCCACGGCGGCCCGGCGGAGCGGGGCCCGGACTGGGCTCCGGTGGATTGGGCGTCGTACCCGGAGGAGGTCGTGGACCGCACCTGGCGCGCGAACGCGGCCCGGCTGCACCGCGTCCTGGACTCCCTCGGCGTCCGCCCCACCCCCGACCCGGCCGCCCCCGACCCCGCCGGCCCCACCCTCTCCCGCGTCCTGGACCACCTCACGGAACGAGCCCCCGCCGAAGGCAACGCCGGCCGCGACGGCCACGCGGACCACGCCGACCACGCCGACCACACTGGCCCCATGGACCCGGATCCCACCGAGTCCGGCCCGGCCGAGCCCGGTCCCGCCGAGCCCACTCCCGCCGTGCCGGCCCACCCCGACGGTTCCGCCACCGCCGAAGACTCCGGCACCCTCGATCACCTCGATCACCTCGACGACCTCGATCACCTCGACGCCCTGGACGACCTCGACGACCCAGCCGACCCCGGTACCGAGCGCAGCGCCGCCCTCGCCGCCGGGCTGACCGCCGCGCTGGCCCGGGAAGAGGCGGCGGCCGGGGCCGGCGTGCCGAGCGGGGCGGCTGCCGCCGTGGCCGGGCAGGGCCCCGACAGCGCGCTCTGGGAGGACGGCGCGCTGCCGCTGTTCCCGCTGCAACCACCCCGCACCGCCCGAGAGCTCCTCGCCGAGCACGTCACGGCGATGGTGTGCTGCGCCGCCGTGGACACCGCCGGCGCGACCCCCGGCCTGGACTGGCTCGACGGACCCTCCCTGCTGCTGGGCGGCGAGCGGGCCACCGACCTCGCGCCCAGAGTGCTCAGCCTGATCGAGGAGGGAGATCCGGGCCCCCTGCGCGACTGGCTGGCGGCGTCCGGCATACGCCCGGAGAAGCCCGTACGGCTGGTCTGACCTCGCAACACGGAACCGACCCCGCACCAGGTACCGGAACGCCAACCTCCACTTCCGGTCAATTCGCAACGAATCGTGACCGAGCCCGTGCGTTATGTGATGTGCTGGGACCGACCACGCACATGGCAAGGGCATGCGACATACGACAGCACGCCCGAGCCGCCCGGCACGCCCGGCCCGACCGGCGACGGCGCGACCCGGGGCACAACAGCAGAGCGCACCGCGCAGCGCAGGCACCACCGGAAACAGGACACGGGGGCATGAGGGAGGGGAGCGACCATGGCCGCGGACCAGATCCGGCGCTGGGAGTCCGGAGCACTCGCGCACGCCGTCACCGACCCCTTCGGCCAGGGCCCCCTCCCCTGGCTGCGTGGCAGTGAGACCTACTTCGACGACACCGGCCAGGTGGTCCCCTGGTACATGGACCCGGTCCCGCCGCAGGCCGTCCCGCCCCAGCCCCCCGGCCAGGGCGCGCGCGTCCCGGCGCCCCGCGCCGCCGGCGCCACCGGCGGTCCCCGCTCCGCCGACGACGTGCACCGGCAGATCAAGGGCTTCACCGCCACCGGCACGGTCGTCCCCGGCGAGGCCATCGACTTCCACATCACCGTCGACCCGCCGCAGCAGTTCGGCGTCGACATCTACCGCATCGGCCACTACGGCGGTGACGGCGCCGCCAAGGTCACCACCAGCCCCCGCCTTTCCGGCATCGTCCAGCCCCCGCCGCTGACCGCCGACCGCACCGTCTCCTGCCACCACTGGTGGCTGTCCTGGCGGCTCCAGGTCCCCACCCACTGGAACAGCGGCGCCTACGTGGCCGTCCTCACCACCGCCGACGGCTACCGCTCCCACGTGCCGTTCACCGTCCGCGACGACCGCCCCGCCGACCTGCTCCTGCTGCTGCCGGACATCACGTGGCAGGCGTACAACCTGTACCCGGAGGACGGCCGCACCGGCGCCAGCCTCTACCACGCCTGGGACGAACAGGGCCGCCTGCTCGGCGAGTCCGACGCGGCGACCACGGTCTCCTTCGACCGCCCCTACGCCGGCGCGGGCCTGCCCCTGCACGTCGGCCACGCCTACGACGTCATCCGCTGGGCCGAGCGCTACGGCTACGACCTCGCCTACGCCGACGCCCGCGACCTGCACGCCGGCCGCGTCGACCCCACCCGCTACCGGGGCCTGCTCTTCCCCGGCCACGACGAGTACTGGTCGACGCCGATGCGCCGCACCGTCGAACTCGCCCGCGACCACGGCACCTCGCTGGTCTTCCTGTCCGCCAACACCATGTACTGGCACGTGGAGTTGGCGCCCTCGCCGTCCGGGACGCCCGACCGGCTGCTGACCTGCCGCAAACGCAAGGGCCCCGGCCGGCCGGTGCTCTGGCGGGAGATCGACCGGCCCGAACAGCAGCTGGTGGGCATCCAGTACGCGGGCCGCGTGCCCGAACCGCACCCGCTGATCGTCCGCAACGCGGGCCACTGGCTGTGGGACGCCACCGGAGCGCACGAGGGCGACGAGATCGACGGCCTGGTCGCCGGCGAGGCCGACCGGTACTTCCCGCGCACCCCGCTGCCCGAGCACGAGGAGCGCATCCTCCTCGCGCACTCGCCCTACACCGACACCGCCGGCGCCCGTCGGCACCAGGAGACCTCCCTCTACCGGGCCCCCTCCGGCGCCTGGGTCTTCGCCTCCGGCACCTTCGCCTGGTCCCCCGCGCTGGACCGCCCCGGCCACGTCGACCCCCGTATCCAGCGCGCCACGGCCAACCTCCTGGACCGCATCTGCAAACGCGACTGACCCCCTGCTCATCCCGATCATCCGCATACGGGAGAATCGAGGTACTCAGACAAAACCACGGGGAGGAACCGTGTCCGGATTCGTCGAAAAGCCCGAGCCGATCGAGGTTCCGGGACTGGTGCACCTGCACACCGGCAAGGTGCGCGAGCTGTACCAGAACGAGGCGGGCGACCTCGTGATGGTCGCCAGCGACCGCATGTCGGCCTACGACTGGGTGCTGCCCACCGAGATCCCCGACAAGGGCCGCGTCCTCACCCAGCTCTCCCTGTGGTGGTTCGACCAGCTGCGCGACCTCGCCCCCAACCACGTGATCAGCACGGTGGTCCCCGAGGGCGCCCCCGCCGACTGGGACGGCCGCACCCTGGTCTGCAAGTCGCTGAACATGGTCCCCGTGGAGTGCGTCGCCCGCGGCTACCTCACCGGCTCCGGCCTCCTCGAGTACCAGGAGACCCGGACCGTCTGCGGCCTCGCCCTCCCCGAGGGCCTCGTCAACGGCTCCGAGCTGCCCGGCCCGATCTTCACCCCGGCCACCAAGGCCGAGGTCGGCGAGCACGACGAGAACGTGTCGTACGAGGAGGTCGCCCGCCAGGTCGGCGCCGAGACCGCCGCCCAGCTCCGCCAGGCCACCCTCGCCGTCTACTCCCGCGCCCGCGACATCGCCCGCGACCGGGGCATCATCCTGGCCGACACCAAGTTCGAGTTCGGCTTCGACGGCGACACCCTGATCCTCGCCGACGAGGTGCTCACCCCGGACTCCTCCCGCTTCTGGCCGGCCGAGACCTGGGAGCCCGGCCGCGCGCAGCCGTCGTACGACAAGCAGTTCGTCCGGGACTGGCTGACCTCCGCCGAGTCCGGCTGGGACCGCAAGAGCGAGCAGCCCCCGCCACCGCTCCCGCAGCAGGTCGTCGAGGCGACCCGCGCCAAGTACGTGGAGGCCTACGAGCGCCTGACCGGCGTCCGCTGGTCGTAGGGCCTGTCCGGCGGACATGGAGAAAGCCCCCGGTGAGAACCGGGGGCTTCTTCCGCTGGAGCGGACGACGAGGCTCGAACTCGCGACCTCAACCTTGGCAAGGTTGCGCTCTACCAACTGAGCTACGTCCGCAGTGCGCCGTGGCGCGAGAGCAACTATACCCAACCCCGCTCCCGCGCGAGCCGCACCGCCGTGTGCCGGTTCTCCGCCCCCAGCTTCGTCACCGCCGAGGAGAGGTAGTTCCGCACGGTCCCCGGGGACAGCGCGGCCCGCTCGGCGATCTCCGTGACCGGCGCCCCGTCGGCGGCCAGTTCCAGCACCTCGGCCTCCCGTACGGTCAGCGGCGAGTCACCGGCGGAGATCGCGTCGGCGGCCAACTCGGGGTCGACGTACCGGTTTCCCGCGTGCACGGTCCGGATGATCTCGGCGAGCCGCTGCGCGCTGACCGTCTTCGGGACGAACCCGCGCACACCCGCCGCGAGCGCCCGCTTCAGATGCCCGGGCCGGCCGTGACCGGTGACGATCAGCACCCGGCAGCCGGGCAGTTCGGACCGCAGGGATGTGGCGACCTTCACACCGTCCGCGCCCGGCATCTGCAGATCGAGGACGGCCACGTCGGGCGCGTGCGCGCGGGCCATGGCGAGTGCCTCGGGACCGCTGGCCGCCTCCGCGACCACCACCAGGTCGTCCTCCAGCCCGAGCAGCGCGGCCAGCGCGCCCCGGATCAGGTGCTCGTCGTCGGCGAGCAGCAGCCGCACCGGACCGCTCATGGCGTGACCCCGCTCACTTCGCCGGTCTTCTCCCACTCGGTCCCCGCCGCCTGCACGGGCACCTCGGCCACCACCCGGAACCGGTCCCCGCCGGCCGGACCCGCCTCCAGCGTCCCGTCCACCACGGCCAGCCGCTCCCGCAGCCCGGCGAGCCCGGACCCGCCGGGCCCGGAGCCGGACGCCGGGCCACCCTCCCCACCCTCGCTCGTCACCCCGTCGTTCTCCACCGTCAGCACCACACACCCCTCCCGTGCCCGGAGCCCCACCGTGCAGCGGGCGGCGTCCCCGTGCCGCAGCACGTTGGTGGTCGCCTCCCGCACCACCCAGCCGAGGGCGGACTGCACCTCGGCGGGCAGCCCGCCGGCCTCGTCGCGGACCTCGCAGTGGATCCCCGCGGCCGTCAACACCCCCTGTGCACCGGCAAGTTCGGCGGCGAGATCGGCCGCCCGGTAGCCGCGTACGACATCGCGCACCTCCCGCTGCGACTCCTGCGCGATGCGCTGCACCTCGATCATCTGCTCCACGGCCTCCGGCCGTTCGCGCCGGGCCAGCTGGACCGCCAGCTCGCTCTTGAGCGCGATGACGGCGAGGTTGCGGCCCAGCACGTCGTGCAGGTCCCGCCCGAACCGCAGCCGTTCCTCGGCCACCGCGAGCCGCGCCTCCACCTCACGGGCCCGTTCCGCCTCCCACAGCACCGACAGCGTCCAGGCGCCGCACCGGCTGGCCAACAGCGAGAAGACCACGGCGAAGGCGGTCATGGCAGCGGTGGCGAGAACGCCGGAGACATCCGCGTCGATGAGCCCCACGGCGGCCATGAGCAGCACCGCGAGGACGCCGGCCCGGCGCAGGCACACGCGGACGGGCACGACCAGCGCGTAGATCAGCCCGAACGGCACCAGTGCGCCGCCGATCGTGAACCGCGTCGTCAGCGCGTCGATCCCGTCCAGCGCGGTCAGCGTCATGACCAGCGCGAGGGCCAGGGCGAGCAGCAGGACCGAGCCGGTCAGCGCCTTCGGCGGCACCGCGCGGCGGCCGAGGTAGTGGTCGAGCGCGGGCCTGGTGAGCCGGCTCGCGGCGACGCACTGCAGGGCGCCGACGAGGAGCAGCAGCCCGCCCAGCGCCAGCGGGAGCGGGCGCCGCTCCAGGTTCCCGGCCAGCGGCAGCGGCAGCCAGCACATCGCGAAGAACCAGATCGTCCCGTGCCAGGTGATGACGGTGTGCAGCTCGACCCGCTCGGCCTTGCTCCGCTCCCGCCAGTGGCGCTGCTGCAACCCTCGGATCCGCCTGAGCATGTGCACCTTCCCTGGATACGCCTACCGGCGACGCCTTCCCGGACCCATCGGCATACGTCACGTCCGAGTACGTCACGCCGGCGTACCTCACCGGCGTGCCTCCCACCGGAACCACCGCCGTACAGCCAACACCGACAGGACGGTCCAGGCCAGTGCGGTCACCAGGGCGACCAGGATCTCGTGCCCGCTCAGCTGTCCGCTCCAGCCGCCGCGGACCAGCCGGATGGCCGGGGACAGCGGCAGCAGGTCGCAGACCCGGGCGAGCTTGTCCGGCAGGAGCTCGGTCGGGACCGCCATGCCGGAGCCCAGCATCGACACGAACACCAGGGGCAGCGCCGTGACCTGGGCGCTCTCGGCGGTCCGGGTGAAGGACGCGGTGAGCGCGGCCAGCGCGGCGCTCACCACCAGCCCGGCGAGTACCCCGGGCACGATCAGGTACGCCGCACGGGGCGCGCCGGTGTGCAGCAGTACCGCGCAGCCGGCCGACAGCAGGAGGGCCTGGGCGAGGCCGACGCCGACCGCGGGCAGGGCCGTACCGGTGAGGATCTCGGCGTCGGAGAGTTCGCCGGTGCGCAGGCGCTTCAGGACGAGTTCCTCGCGGCGGGCGACGTAGGCGCCGACGAGGGTGGTGTAGACGGCGAAGAGGAAGGAGAAGCCGATGGACGCGGTCAGCATGACCGTGCCGACGGAGAGTCCCTGCTTCTCGACGTCCATCTGGTCGATGGCCGGCCGCACGCTGAACGGCAGTACGAGCGGCACGAGCAGCGCGGTGACGACGGCGCCGCGATTGCGCCCCAGCAGGGCCAGTTCGGCCCGCCCGAGCGCCCGCAAGCGCCGTGCGACGGGCCGCCAGGCGACCCCGCTCCGGAGGCGGCCACCCGCGTCCGTTCCCGTCCCGTTCACGCGCTGTGCCCCCACTTCGGTCCCGGTCCCGCTCACGCAGCCTCCTCCTTCTCACCGGTGATTGCGCCGCTGATTCCGCCGGTGCCCCCGCCGGTGATCCCGCCCGCGATCTGGAGGAACGCCTCCTCCAGGGACGCCGAGCGGACGTCCAGCCCGCGCAGCTCGACCCCCGCCCGTTCGGCCCAGGTCAGCACGGCGGTGGCGGACCGCTGGAGTTCCCGGGTGCGCAGTCGTACGACGTTCCCCTCGACCTCGTGCCCGCAGACGCCGAGGCCGGCGAGCGGGGGCAGGTCTCCGAGCAGGTATCCGTCCGGCAGCTCGAAGGAGATCCGGGACGGCCGGCCCGCGGTGACCTCGTCCGGGGTGCCGGCGGCGGCGATACGGCCGGCGTGCAGGATTGCGAGCCGGTCGGCGAGACCCTCCGCCTCCTCCAGGTAGTGCGTGGTGAGCAGCACGGTCGTGCCCGTGTCGCGCAGCGCCCGCACCAACTCCCAGGTGTCCCGGCGCCCTTCGGCGTCGAGCCCGGTCGTCGGCTCGTCCAGGAACAGCACCTCGGGGTCGTTCAGCAGGGCCAGCGCCAGGTCGAGGCGGCGCCGTTCGCCGCCGGAGAGCTGCTTGACCCGCACCCCCCACTTGTCCCCGAGCCCGACCAGCTCCAGGACCTCCCGTTCGGGGCGGGGGGCGGTGGTGCAGCCCGCCCACAGCCGGGCGGTCTCGGCGACGGTCAGTTCGGTGGGGAAGCCGCCCTCCTGGAGCATCACTCCGGTGCGGGGGCGTACGGCGTGCCGTTCGCGGTAGGGGTCGTGGCCGAGGATCCGGATCCGGCCCGCGGCCGGTGCGGCGAGCCCCTCCAGCAGTTCGACGGTCGACGTCTTGCCGGCGCCGTTGGTGCCCAGCAGCGCGAAGACCTCTCCCCGGGCGACGGAGAAGGTGATTCCGCGCACGGCCTCGAACCCGCCCCCGTACACACGCCGGAGGCCGGTGACCTCGATCACGTGCTCGTGTTCGTCGGTGTCCATGTCCCCAGCGTTCCGCCGGGAGGGGCGGAACGGCAGTGCGGGGTGTCATCGACGGGCATGACAAATGTCAGAAGCGGGGAGAACGAAAAAACCCCGGCCCACTGGACCGGGGTTTCATCCCGAGCGGACGACGAGGCTCGAACTCGCGACCTCAACCTTGGCAAGGTTGCGCTCTACCAACTGAGCTACGTCCGCACTGCTCCCGACCGGCTCCCACCGATCGGTGCGGGCACCAGCCTACCTGATCCACAAGAGTGGTTCGGACCGGCGGTGCCAGAGCGGGTGACAGGAATTGCACACTGCGCCTTCCCCCTGGAAGGGGGATGTTCTACTACTGAACTACACCCGCACGCCGTCCTCGGGATCCGGCCATTCGGCCTCGCCCCTCGGCGTGTCCCAGACACTAGCTGATCAGCGGGGGGGTTGCGCAAGTCGGTTCCGCCGACGCCGCGCGCCGACCCGCCGCGCGGGGCCCCTCGCCGGTGCGTCCTGGCCGAACGCCTCGGCGCACCCGGCCAAGTCAGCGGCTCTCAGGGCCCGCTGACGGGCCCTGAGAACTGCCCCTCGCGGGCTTCACTGGGCGGCGCTGAACGCCTCGTACACCTTCTTCGGGATGCGGCCGCGCGTCGGCACGTCCATCTTGTTCGCCTGGGCCCAGGCGCGGACGGCCGCCGGGTCGGGGGCGACCTCCGTCTGCTTGTACGCCTTGCCGGAGCGCGAGCGCTTGCGGCCGGCGTCCACGTAGGGCGCGAGCGCCTTGCGCAGTTTCTTTGCGTTGCCCTCGTTCAGGTCGATCTCGTACGACTTGCCGTCGAGTCCGAAGGCGATCGTTTCCGCCGCTTCCGAGCCGTCGATGTCGTCAAAGAGCGTGACCACGACCTTTTGCGCCACGAATATCGGTCCCTTCGTGCGGCACGTCGATACAGCTCATCGGCGATGACGTGCCGAGTATCGGCTATTGCCAATTCATTTGTACAGTGCCCGGCAATGCAAAGTGAAGCCCGACTAAATCCGTCGGTGTGTCCCAAGGCAATAGCTGCCGTGGGGGGATCGTGGGAACTTTCCCAGATTTTTTCGTGGGACCACCCGGCTGTCACCCGATCGTGACAGCCGTCACGTAGTTTCCTCCAACTCTACTCGCGTAGAAATTTTGTGCGGGTAGTCTGAAGGAACCTGCTCAGCACCACACACCGGGAGTGCCAGTGGCACGCGTCGTAGTCGACGTCATGCTCAAGCCGGAGATCCTCGACCCCCAGGGCCAGGCGGTCCAGCGTGCGCTGCCGCGCCTGGGTTTCGACGGGATCTCGGACGTCCGTCAGGGAAAGCGATTCGAACTGGAAGTTGACGGGCCGGTCGACGAGGCCGCGCTCGCCCGCATCCATGATCTCGCGGAATCCTTCCTCGCCAACACCGTGATCGAGGACTTCACCGTCAAGGTGGAGGAGTCCGCCGAAGTCGCGGAGGCCGCAAAGTGACCGCTCGTATTGGCGTCGTCACTTTTCCGGGGAGCCTGGACGACCGGGACACCCAGCGCGCGATCCGCCTCGCGGGGGCCGAACCGGTCGCCCTGTGGCACAAGGACAAGGACCTCAAGCAGGTCGACGCCGTGGTGCTGCCCGGCGGTTTCTCCTACGGCGACTATCTGCGGGCCGGCGCCATCTCCCGCTTCTCGCCGGTGATGGGGACGGTTATCGAGCAGGCGAAGGCCGGCCTGCCGGTCCTCGGTATCTGCAACGGCTTCCAGGTCCTCACCGAGGCCCACCTCCTCCCGGGCGCGATGCTCGGCAACGACCACCTCCACTTCGTCTGCCGCGACCAGAAGCTGCGGGTGGAGAACGCGGAGACCGCCTGGACCGGCGACTACCGCGTCGGCCAGGAGATCCACATCCCGCTGAAGAACATGGACGGCCGGTACGTCGCCGACGACTACACGCTCGACAAGCTGGAGGCGGAGGGCTGCGTCGCCTTCCGCTACCTGGACGTCAACCCCAACGGCTCCCTCCGTGACATCGCCGGCATCACCAACGAGGCCGGGAACGTCGTCGGCCTCATGCCGCACCCGGAGCACGCCACCGAGCCGCTGATCGGTACGGGCCGTACCGACGGGCTGCCGTTCTTCACCTCGATCCTCAAGAAGCTGGTCAACGCATGAGCCGGACGCCTCTGGACACGGTCGAGCACGCGGCCGCGACCCCCGACGTCGAGCTGCCCTGGGCCGAACTCGGCCTGAAGAAGGACGAGTACGAGCGGGTCGTGGAGATCCTGGGCCGCCGCCCCACGGGCGCGGAGCTGGCCATGTACTCGGTCATGTGGTCCGAGCACTGCTCGTACAAGTCCTCCAAGGTCCACCTCCGCCAGTTCGGCGAGAAGGCCCCGGAGAACGACGCGATGCTCGTCGGCATCGGAGAGAACGCCGGTGTGGTCGACGTCGGCCACGGGTACGCCGTGACCTTCAAGGTCGAGTCGCACAACCACCCGTCGTACGTCGAGCCCTACCAGGGCGCGGCCACGGGTGTCGGCGGCATCGTCCGCGACATCATCGCGATGGGCGCCCGCCCGGTCGCCGTCGTCGACCCCCTGCGCTTCGGTGCGGCGGACCACCCCGACACCAAGCGGGTGCTCCCCGGCGTCGTCGCCGGCATCGGCGGCTACGGCAACTGCCTGGGCCTGCCCAACATCGGCGGCGAGGTCGTCTTCGACGCCTGCTACCAGGGCAACCCGCTGGTCAACGCCGGTGCCATCGGCGTGATGCGGCACGAGGACATCCACCTCGCGAAGGCGTCCGGCGCCGGGAACAAGGTCATCCTCTACGGTGCCCGGACCGGCGGCGACGGCATCGGCGGAGCCTCCATCCTGGCCTCCGAGACCTTCGACGACGCCAAGCCGTCCAAGCGCCCCGCCGTCCAGGTCGGCGACCCCTTCCAGGAGAAGCTGCTCATCGAGTGCACCCTGGAGGCGTTCGCCGAGAAGCTGGTCGTCGGCATCCAGGACCTCGGCGCGGCGGGCCTGTCCTGCGCGACGAGCGAGCTGGCGTCGAACGGCTCGGGCGGCATGCGCGTGACGCTCGACGACGTACCACTGCGTGACTCGACGCTCTCGCCCGAGGAAATCCTCATGAGCGAGTCGCAGGAGCGCATGTGCGCGGTGGTCGAGCCGGCGAAGGTCGACCGTTTCCTGGAGATCTGCGCCAAGTGGGACGTCATCGCCACCGTCATCGGTGAGGTGACCGACGGCGACCGCCTGGAGATCTACTGGCACGGCGGCAAGATCGTCGACGTCGACCCGCGCACGGTGGCGCACGAGGGCCCGGTCTACGAGCGCCCGTACGCCCGCCCCGACTGGCAGGACGCCCTCCAGGCGGACGACGCGAACAAGCTGCCCCGGCCGTCGACGCCCGAGGAACTCAAGGCCCAGGTGCTGAAGCTGGTCGCCTCCCCCAACCAGGCGTCCAAGAAGTGGATCACGCAGCAGTACGACCACTTCGTGCAGGGCAACACCGTCCTCGCGATGCCCGAGGACTCGGGCATGATCCGCGTCGACGAGGAGACCGGCCTCGGTGTCGCCCTCGCGACGGACGGCAACGGCCGCTACGCCAAGCTGGACCCGTACACCGGTGCCCAGTTGGCCCTGGCCGAGGCGTACCGGAACGTGGCGACCACCGGCGCCAAGCCGCTCGCCGTCTCCGACTGCCTGAACTTCGGCTCGCCCGAGGACCCGGCGGTGATGTGGCAGTTCGCGGAGGCCGTCCGCGGTCTCGCCGACGGCTGCCGGCAGCTCGGCACCCCGGTCACCGGCGGCAATGTCTCGCTCTACAACCAGACGGGCGAGGCGGCGATCCACCCCACCCCCGTGGTGGCCGTCCTCGGCGTGATCGACGACGTGGCCCGCCGCACCCCGGTCGCCTTCCAGGAGGAGGGCCAGCTGATCTACCTCCTCGGCGACACCCGCGAGGAGTTCGGCGGCTCGGCCTGGTCCCAGGTCGTCCACGACCACCTCGGCGGCCTGCCCCCGAAGGTGGACCTGGAGCGCGAGCGCCTGCTGGCCGAGATCCTGATCTCCGCCTCCCGCGACGGTATGGTCGACTCGGCTCACGACCTGTCCGACGGCGGCCTCGTCCAGGCGGTCGTGGAGTCCGCCCTGCTGGGCGGCAAGGGCGCGCGTCTCGTCGTACCCGACGGCCTGGACGCGTTCACCTTCCTGCTCTCCGAGTCCGCCGGCCGCGCGATCGTCGCGGTCCCGCGCTCGGAGGAGGTCCGCTTCAACGACATGTGCGGCGCCCGCGGCCTCCCGGCCACCCGCATCGGCGTGGTCGACGGCGACGCGGTCGAGATCCAGGGCGAGTTCACCCTCCCCCTGCCCGACCTCCGCGAGGCCCACGAGTCGACGATCCCGGCCCTGCTGGCGTAGGTTCCGCCCGTACTACAGCCAGGCCCCGCCCGTCCTCCGCGTGACGGGCGGGGCCTCGCGTGTGCTGGGTCTAGGGAACCTGGCGGTAGACATCGCGGCGATGGCCGACAGCAAGAACCCACACGATGAGTTGGCCGTCCTCCACGGTGTAGACGACGCGGTAGTCGCCGACCCTGAGCCGCCAACGTGCGCTGTGCCCCTGGAGGGCCTTGACGTCGAACGCCGTTGTGTCGCTCTCGTCCATCGCCTTCTGGAGTTCGGCCAGGCGGTAGAGGATGCGCAGGGCGTCCGGGCGGGGGATCTTGAGCAGGTCCCGCTGAGCGCGGGGTGTGAAGCGAGTGGCGAACCCCATGGCTCAGTCCTGCTGGGCACGGAGCAGCGCGGCCATCTCCTCGAGGGAGACCGACCCTTCCGTCCCCTCGGACTCGGCTTCGTCCGCCAGTCGGTTGAGCCAGGCCTCTTCCGCGTCTTCGGCGATCCTGCGCAGGCGCTGGTATTCCTGGATATCGATCACGACGGCTTCCTGCTTGCCGCGCCGGGTGATGATCGTCGGGGTCTCTTCTCGGCGAGCGCGGTCGATGACGTCGGCTAGGTGACCCCGTACCTCGGCCATGGATTCGATCACCGGTTCACTCATGCCATGAATGTAGCAGATGTACATCTATTGCATCTCGGGCCCGGATCGGGGTGACCGGCCATCCCAGGCACCCCTGTCGCCCCCGTGCCGACGTGGGTCGGTTCGCGGGTCACCTCGCCTTCCAGGCCGGTAGTCGCTCGCGGCGCAGCCGGACACTGTCTTCAGGCCGGTGATCACTTCAGGCGTCCTGGCCGCTCAGCCGGAACCCTGCGGGGATCGGCGTGGGGGTGGGCTTCGGGAGGCGCAGTGCCAGGGTCAGGCACAGGAGCATCAGGCCCGCGCCGCACAGGAACACCGTGTCCATGGCGGACACGTAGGCGTGGACGCCGGCTGTCCGGGCCGCGCCGTGGAGGGAGGCGAGGGCGCCGATGGTGCCGGGGCCGTCGTAGAGGCGGTTGAGGAGGGTGCCGAAGAGGGCGACGCCGAGGGCCGTGCCGAGGGTCTGGAAGAAGCGGATGGCGGTGGTGGCGACGCCGAGCTGGGCCGGGGGCGCCGACTGCTGCACCAACTGGATCAGCTGGCCGAGGAGTTGGCCGAAGCCGATGCCGAAGAGGAGCAGCGTGCCGCGCAGTTGCCACAGGGAGGTGTCCGCGCCGGTGGTGGAGAGGAGCAGGAACGCCGCCAGGGTGACGACCGCGCCGCTGATCACGAACGTCCGCTCGGACCAGCCGCGTTCGCCGAGCCGGCCGGTGACGATGCCGACGGCGGTGATGCCGAGGGCCATGGGCAGCAGGAACATGCCGGCGGAGGAGCTGCTGACGCCCCGGGCGACCTGGAGGTAGACCAGGACGTAGTACATGGCACCGGTCATGGCCGCGCCGATCAGGGCCTGGATCGCGAAGCCCAGCCGCAGCTCGGGGACGCGGAACAGGGCGGGCGGGAGGATCGGTTCGGCAGCCGTCCGCTGCCGGCGCAGGAACAGCGCGAGGGTGCCCGCGGCGAACACGGCCAGGACGGCTATCGGCGCTGACGTCCACGCGTACTGCTTGCCGCCCCACTCGGTGATCAGCAGCAGCGTGGCGGAGAAGGCGGCGGCCAGGCCCGCGCCGGTGAAGTCGATGGTGCGGCCGCGGGTGTCGTGGGGCAGGCGCAGGACGACCACGGCCGTCGCGAGCGCCGCGATGCCGAGCGGCAGGTTGACGTAGAAGGCCCAGCGCCAGCTCGCGTGGTCGGCGAGGAAACCGCCGAGCCACGGGCCGACCGCCATGCCGCCGCCCGCGACGACCCCGCCGGCGCCGGCGCCCTTGTTCTTCTTCTCGCCCGGCCCCTTCAGCTGGGCGATGACGACCATCGTCACGCTCATCAGCCCGCCCGCGCCGATCCCCTGCACGGCCCGGGACGCGATCAGCCAGCCGATCGACTGGGCCGCGCCGCAAAGCGCCGAGCCCGCGAGGAAGGTCCCGAGGGCGCCGAGGAACACCCGCTTGGCGCCGACGACGTCGCAGAGCCTGCCGTACAGCGGGAGCATCGCCGCCGACGCGAGGGCGAACGCGCTGACCAGCCAGGGGATCCGGGCGATGCCGTGGTCGGGATCGAGGTCGCGGACGATCGGCACGGTCGCCGCGGACACGATCTGCATGTCCAGGACGGCCAGCACGATCGTGATCAGGCACACGAGCGAGCCGAGTTTGCGCTGGGTTTCGGTCATGGCCCCTACTCTGCCCTGAGAACATGTACTGAGTCAATCTTTCATCCACGATTAAGTTTCGCCCGGGCCTAAAGTTCGTCTTGGTAAGGTGAGGTCATGGCTGAGGCGACGACGATGGGGCTGCGCGAGCGGAAGAAGCAGCAGACGGCCCGGCGGATCTACCGGGCCGCGGTCGAACTGTTCGCCGAGCGTGGCTTCGACGACGTCTCCGTGCAGGAGATCGCCGACGCCGCCGAGGTCTCGAAGATGACCGTCTTCAACTACTTCGGGACGAAAGAGGACCTGATCTTCCGGCCCATGGAGGAGCACTTCTCCGACACCGCCCGCGCCGTCCGCGACCGTCGGCCCGGCGAGTCCGCCGTGGACGCCGTACGCCGCCAGTTCCTGGAGATGGTCGAGGAGCGGGACCCCTCCGTCGGCCTCAACCCCGAGGCGTCCACCCGCCAGGTACGCGAACTGGTGCTGCGCACCCCCGTGCTGATGGAGCGTGCCTTCCTCGCCGCCCAGAAGGGCACCCGTGAACTCGCCGACCTGCTGGCCGCCGAGACCGGCGACATGATGACGGCCACCATCGCCGCCGCCACCCTCAGCGCCGCACGCAACGCCCTGATCGAGGAGCACCACCGCCGCACCGCCGAGGGCGAGACCGCCGACCAGGTCGCCGCCGACGCCGCCGAACGCGCCCGGCACGCCTTCGCGTTGGTCGAGAACGGACTCAAGGACTACGCCGTCAGGGCATAGGCTCGCCCCTTGCCCGCTCCGGCCGGCGCAGGCCCTAGGCTCGCCCCATGCCCCCGGCCAGGAAACGCGCCCGGTCCTACGACCCCGCCCGCACCCGTACCGCCGTGTTCGCCCAGTTCGGGCACGTGCGCGAGGCCGTGCGCGGGCTGAGTCCCGAGCAGTTCGCGCTGCCCACCCGGCTCGGTGAGTGGACCGTACGGGACCTCGTCGCGCACATCGGGATGGCGCTCACCGCCGTCCACCGCTCGCTCGCCCTGCCCGAGCCGCCCAAGCAGGACGCCGTCCTCCTGGACTGGCCCTTCGCCACGGCGGCCAGCTCCTCGGCCATCGACGAGTTCACCCGCGGGCTCGCCGCGGACCACCCCGACCTCGACGCCTACCTCGCGGACATCGACGCCACCCTGCGCGACCTGCTCGCCGAACACCCCGGCACCCGCATCCTGCGGACCAATGCCGGGGCGCTCCTCCTCGACGACTACCTGGTCACCCGGACCGTCGAACTCGTCGTCCACAGCGACGACCTGGCCGCCGCCGTCCCGGGCCTGGAGGTCCCGTACGACCGGCACGCCCTCGCCGCCGCCACTCGGCTGCTCGCCGACGCGCTCGCGGTGAAGGCGCCCGGCGGCTCCACCGAGGTGCGGGTGCCTCCGTACGCCGTCGTGCAGTGCGTCGAGGGGCCCCGGCACACCCGGGGCACTCCGCCCAACGTCGTGGAGACCGACCCGCTGACCTGGGTGCGGCTGGCCACCGGCCGGCTGGCCTGGAGGGACGCGGTCGCGGACGCGGCCGTCAGCGCGAGCGGGGAGCGGGCCGACCTCGGGGGGCTGCTGCCGGTCATGTCCTGACCCCGGACCTAGGTGGAACCGGTCGTACCGCTCCCGCGTCGAATCCCCATGAACCGGCACAAGCAGCACATCGCCCCGGCCCTCGTGGTCCTCCTCGTCCCCCTCGCGGCGGCCTGCGCCGGCCAGGCCGCGGGCGGCGGCAGCGGCTCGGCCGTCCCCGGGCAGCCGGTGACCGGCGTGGACTGGACCGTCGACAGCGTCACCGCCGGCGGTACGACCCACCGGGCGCCCCCCGCCGCCCACCCCCGCCTCCGTATCGACGCCGACGGCCGCGCGAGCGGCAACCTCGGCTGCAACCGGTTCAGCGCCACCGCCACCGTGGACGGCGACCGCGTCCGCTTCGGTCAGCTGCGGACCACCAAGATGGCGTGCGACGAGGCCCGTACGGCCTTCGAACGGGTCCTCGGCGGAGTGCTCGGGGGAGGGACGTTCACCGCCCGGACCGACCACTCCGGCCTCACCCTGAGCACCGGCCACGACCGTCACGCAGAGCGCGTAGACCTCAGCCGCGCCGGCTCCGGATGATGTGCGACACCTCACGGAAATCGGTCGCCGGACCCCGTGCGACAGGCGCCCCATGAGCCGGCCCTTCCGGCAGGCGCCGCGCTGAACTGCGGAAACCCGAAAAGCGCCAAGCTGATCCACACCGGCCGGTACGGCCGCCCCCGCGCTCCCGAATTCGGACCAGTGGTCGACCTCGCCTACACTCGGTGGCGTGCCACGTGGTGACGGTCGACTCAATCACGATCTGCTTCCCGGCGAAAAGGGCCCCCAGGACGCTTGCGGCGTCTTCGGTGTCTGGGCTCCCGGAGAAGAGGTCGCAAAGCTCACGTACTTCGGGCTCTACGCCCTCCAGCACCGGGGTCAGGAATCCGCGGGAATCGCGGTCAGCAACGGCTCCCAGATCCTCGTCTTCAAGGACATGGGCCTCGTCTCCCAGGTCTTCGACGAGACCTCGCTCGGTTCGCTCCAGGGTCATATCGCGGTCGGTCACGCCCGCTACTCGACCACCGGAGCCTCCGTGTGGGAGAACGCCCAGCCGACGTTCCGCGCCACCGCGCACGGCTCGATCGCGCTCGGCCACAACGGCAACCTGGTCAACACCGCGCAGCTCGCGGAGATGGTCGCCGACCTGCCCAAGCAGGAAGGCCGCTCGCCGCGCGTCGCGGCCACCAACGACACCGACCTGCTGACGGCGCTGCTCGCCGCCCAGGTCGACGAGGACGGCAAGCCGCTGACCATCGAGGAGGCCGCCCACGCGGTCCTCCCGCAGGTCAAGGGCGCCTTCAGCCTCGTCTTCATGGACGAGCACACCCTGTACGCCGGCCGCGACCCGCAGGGCATCCGCCCGCTGGTCCTCGGCCGCCTGGAGCGCGGCTGGGTCGTCGCCTCCGAGTCCGCCGCCCTGGACATCTGCGGCGCGAGCTTCGTGCGGGAGATCGAGCCGGGCGAGTTCGTCGCCATCGACGAGAACGGTCTGCGCAGCTCCCGGTTCGCGGAAGCGAAGCCCAAGGGCTGTGTCTTCGAGTACGTGTACCTGGCCCGTCCGGACACCGACATCGCCGGCCGGAACGTGTACCTCTCCCGGGTGGAGATGGGCCGCCGCCTCGCCAAGGAGGCCCCGGTCGAGGCCGACCTGGTGATAGCGACCCCGGAGTCCGGAACCCCGGCCGCCATCGGTTACGCGGAGGCCTCCGGCATCCCCTTCGGTAACGGCCTGGTGAAGAACGCCTACGTCGGCCGTACGTTCATCCAGCCCTCGCAGACGATCCGCCAGCTGGGCATCCGCCTGAAGCTGAACCCGCTGAAGGAAGTCATCAAGGGCAAGCGCCTGGTCGTCGTCGACGACTCGATCGTGCGCGGCAACACCCAGCGCGCCCTGGTCCGCATGCTCCGCGAGGCCGGCGCCGCCGAGGTCCACATCCGGATCTCCTCGCCGCCCGTGAAGTGGCCCTGCTTCTTCGGCATCGACTTCGCCACGCGCGCCGAGCTGATCGCCAACGGTATGAGCATCGACGAGATCGGCACCAGCCTCGGCGCCGACTCGCTGTCCTACATCTCCATCGACGGCATGATCGAGGCGACCACCATCGCCAAGCCGAACCTGTGCCGCGCCTGCTTCGACGGCGAGTACCCGATGGAGCTGCCGGACCCCGAACTGCTCGGCAAGCAGCTCCTGGAGACGGAGCTGGCCGCCGGCCCGGCCGCGACGGCCGCCGCCGACGCGATCCGCCGCCCGTAACACCCCTGCAGTACGACACGAAAGCTCTCACAGTCATGTCTGAGACAACTGGTGCCAGCTACGCAGCGGCGGGCGTCGACATCGAAGCGGGCGACCGCGCCGTGGAACTGATGAAGGAGTGGGTGAAGAAGACCCAGCGGCCCGAGGTCCTCGGCGGCCTCGGCGGCTTCGCCGGACTCTTCGACGCCTCCGCCCTCAAGCGCTTCGAGCGCCCGCTGCTCGCCTCCGCCACCGACGGCGTCGGCACGAAGGTCGACGTCGCCCGCCGCATGGGCGTCTACGACACCATCGGCCACGACCTGGTCGCCATGGTCATGGACGACATCGTGGTGTGCGGCGCCGAACCGCTGTTCATGACCGACTACATCTGCGTCGGCAAGGTCCACCCCGAGCGGGTCGCCGCGATCGTCAAGGGCATCGCGGAGGGCTGTGTGCTGGCCGGCTGCGCCCTCGTGGGCGGCGAGACGGCCGAGCACCCCGGGCTGCTCGGCCCGGACGACTTCGACGTCGCCGGCGCCGGCACGGGCGTCGTGGAGGCCGACCGGCTGCTCGGCGCGGATCGTATCCGTACGGGTGACGCGGTGATCGCCATGGCGTCGTCCGGGCTTCACTCGAACGGGTACTCCCTGGTCCGCCACGTCCTGCTGGACCGTGCCGGGCTCGCCCTGGACGCGGAGATCGCGGAGTTGGGCCGCAGCCTCGGTGAGGAGCTGCTGGAGCCCACCAAGATCTACTCGCTGGACTGCCTGGCGCTGACCCGCACCGCCGAGGTGCACGCGTTCAGCCACATCACCGGCGGCGGGCTCGCGGCCAACCTGGCCCGGGTCGTCCCGGACGGGCTGCACGCCACCGTCGACCGGGCCACCTGGACCCCGGGCGCGATCTTCGGCCTCGTCGGCAGGACCGGTGAGGTCGAGCGCCTGGAGCTGGAGAAGACCCTCAACATGGGCGTCGGCATGATGGCGATCGTCCCGCAGGAGTCCGCCGACGTGGCGCTCGCGACCCTCGCGGACCGGGGTGTCGAGGCATGGGTGGCCGGCGAGATCACCGAGCGCGGCGAGAAGACGACCGGTGCGGAACTGGTCGGGGACTACGCCCGCTGATCCGGGGCCGCCGGCCCGGGCGCACCGCGCGGGCCGGCTGGTCCAGCCGGCCCGGCCGCCGGTCCCCGGACGGCGCCGCTTGTCCGCGGACAGCACAGAAGCCGGCCGGTGGCTGTGCCACCGACCGGATGAAAGCTCAGTACAAGGTCAAGCGCCGCGACGGTGTTGTGAGGGGCCCTCGTCCTCGTCCTCGTCGTCGTCCTCATAGAGGTCGGCGTAACGGGAGTACAGGTCGTCCTCGTCATCGTCCTCGTCGTCCTCGAACGGCTCGCCGTTCGGCGGCTGGTTCGAAGTCGATGCGCCCAGTTCATTGGCCAGACGTGACAGGTCAGTCCCACCGCTGTTGTACTTCAGCTGGCGGGCGACCTTCGTCTGCTTGGCCTTGGCCCGGCCGCGCCCCATGGCTCGACCCCCTCGGTGACGGGGCTCGACGGCCCCAGAGTCTGACACGCGTTCATGATCCGGAACGGACCCTCAGGGGAGAGGCCGGTCCGTAGGGCTTCCACGGTACCTGAGCCCGCGCCCATACGGTACGTCGCCCGCACCACGCGCGTGTGCACAGGACCTTCGAGGTGCCCTGTCCTCGCTGGTCAGTGGCGATTTTAACCACTTGTCGGAGCACGACCCGCCGGGGGAAGTGAGAGTTCTCTCGAAGTTCCCGCCGACGGGTACCGCTCATGTGTACGACACGTGAGTGATCGGACACCCCGGGAGGGTGCCTGATCACGGTCGCAGGCCGGCCGCAACGCCGCTATGGCGCCGCTGTGGGGTGGTCGGCGGCGGGGTCCGGGGTCAGTGCGCCCCGCGCGCCTCCGCCATGCGCTGCTCGGCGATCCGGTCGGCCGCCGCGGCCGGCGGAATCCCGTCGTCCTTCGCACGTGCGAAGATCGCGAGCGTGGTGTCGAAGATCTTCGCCGCCTTCGCCTTGCACCGCTCGAAGTCGAACCCGTGCAGCTCGTCGGCCACCTGGATGACCCCGCCGGCGTTCACCACGTAGTCCGGCGCGTAGAGGATCCCGCGGTCGGCGAGGTCCTTCTCCACACCCGGGTGGGCCAGCTGGTTGTTGGCGGCGCCGCACACCACCTTCGCGGTGAGCACGGGCACGGAGTCGTCGTTCAGGGCGCCGCCCAGCGCGCAGGGGGCGTAGATGTCGAGCCCCTCCACGCGGATCAGCGCCTCGGTGTCGGCGACCGCCGTGACCCGCCCCGGGTACTGGTTCAGGAGCCGCTGTACGGCGTCCTCGCGCACGTCCGTGACGACCACCTCGGCGCCCTCGTCCAGCAGGTGCTTCACCAGGTGGTGACCGACCTTGCCGACGCCGGCCACGCCCACCTTGCGGTCGCGCAGCGACGGGTCGCCCCACAGGTGCTGCGCGGAGGCGCGCATGCCCTGGTAGACGCCGAAGGAGGTGAGCACCGAGGAGTCGCCGGCCCCGCCGTTCTCGGGGGAGCGGCCGGTGGTCCAGCGGCACTCACGGGCCACGACGTCCATGTCGGCGACATAGGTGCCGACGTCGCACGCGGTGACGTAGCGCCCGCCGAGCGAGGCGACCATGCGGCCGTAGGCGAGGAGCAGCTCCTCGCTCTTGTCGCGCTCGGGGTCGCCGATGATGACGGCCTTGCCGCCGCCGTGGTCCAGACCGGCCATGGCGTTCTTGTACGACATGCCGCGCGCGAGGTTGAGGGCGTCGGCGACGGCCTCCGCCTCGGTCGCGTACGGGTAGAAGCGGGTACCGCCGAGGGCGGGGCCCAGCGCGGTGGAGTGGAGGGCGATCACGGCCTTGAGGCCGCTGGCGCGGTCCTGGCAGAGCACGACCTGCTCATGGCCGCCCTGGTCCGAGTGGAACAGGGTGTGCAGGACATCAGCAGGCGCGCCGGTTACGTCGGTCACTGTGGTGACTCCTGAGTAAATAGCGGCGAGTGGGGTGCGGTCCCCGTACGGGTGGCGGGGAGCTGTGGCATGAGCGTAGAGCCTCCGCCCGGCCGCCATCCGCGCAGTGTTCAGGATCACTCTCCCGAGCCGTGTACGCACGTATGACCGTGGGACGATTTGCAGTGGTTTTGCTGTGGGTTCCAGTGCCGAACAGGTTCGAGCGATGTCCGGGGCCGACCCGGGTCCGGTGCGGGTTTCGAGGCGGGTCCGAAGGGGAGGGAGCAGGCGTGCCCAAGGTGTCCTCCGTGGTGGTCCCCTACGCCGCGTATCTGCGCGTGTACGAGCCGCTCGGCGCGTTCCCCGAGCCGGAGCGCGCCCACTGGACCCGCTACGCGCGCCGCCCCGACCGGCCCTCCTACCAGGACGAACTGCGCCGCTCCCTGGCCGACCTGCTGCCCACCCCGCCCGTCCCCGTGCCGGTGCACGAGAGCGCGGACGCCTTCGTGCTGGAGGTCGACGGCGTCGTCTGCGTCTGCCCCTGGCGGACCCGGCTGCGCGGCTGGCAGGCGCTGGACGGCCTCTCCGGGGAGCTGCCGCCGCCGGTCCTGGACGCGGTGCTGCCGCCGCTGGTGCGCCTGCAGGCAGCCCAGGACTACGAACGCTGGCTGGCCCGCAACCCCGACGCCCGGCCCTGGATCCGCACCGCCACCTGGCAGGTGCCGCTGAACTGGTTCGTCCTGGTCTCCGACGAGGAGCGGCGGTACGAGAAGGGCACCGCCGAGGTGCCGCCGCTGCTGCGCTACCGCACGCCGATGGTGCAGGCCCGGCGGCGGGTGGCCCGGGCCCTGCGCACGCTTCGGGACAGCATCGAGGAAGGGCCGCTGATCGACGGCCTGGTGGACGTCGGCCGCTGGCTGGAGGAGTTCCACCCGCGCTCCCTGGTGGAGCTGGACTACGGCGGGCTCGTCCACGTCGTCCCCGCGGGGGAGTTGGAGGGCGACCACTCGGCGGCGGACGTCGCCGAGGGCGTCGAGGCGCTGCGCCGGGGCGACGGAGCGGCGGCCGGCGAGGCCTACGCCCGGCTGGTGGAGCGGTGGCGGGCGGTACGGGAGCTGCGCTCGGCGAACTAGGGCCTGTCCGGCGGATCAGTTCGTAGCGGCCCGAGTGACGTGGATCACGGTCGAAATGCCCTCGAACAGCGTACGGTCAACGGCACTTAGGACACCTGACGGGACGTTGGCCCCGATCCGGGCTTTTGTCTCAAGGGTGATGGACGGCACTTACAAGAGGGTTGCCCTACTTGCCACCCCTCATGCCAAAATAGGACAAGGAGCCCGGGGAAGGCTCCGTCCGCCCAACTATGCTGCTTCATGGGTGGAATCTACGTATTGCTCCACTCTGGGGGGTCTGGTGCCTCCTGATCGCCCTGTGACTGATCGTCACAGTGGCGTGACTGTCCGCTATGGCATGGTCCATCGGCATCCGTCGCTGATGAACACCTGGGAGGGCAATTCCATCGGTTTGGCCGACGCGGCTGGACAGATGGTGTAGTTGTAGTGCCGAGGACAAGCCGTTCGTCCTATAACCGACTCGACTCGCGTCCGCCATTTCGGGCAACGCGGGTCAAGGTGCAGAATTTAGAGGAAAGAACCGAGAACGTCGGTTCTCCGAGGAGGCCGCTCATGACCGCTCGCACCCCTGATGCCGAGCCGCTGCTGACCCCGGCTGAGGTCGCCACCATGTTCCGCGTGGACCCGAAGACGGTCACGCGGTGGGCGAAGGCCGGCAAGCTCACGTCCATTCGTACGCTCGGCGGGCACCGCCGCTACCGCGAGGCCGAGGTGCGCGCACTGCTGGCGGGCATCCCGCAGCAGCGCAGCGAGGCCTGAACAACTCAATAACCGGGCAATACGGCCAGTTCCCCCAACCGGCCCACCTGTCCGGCCCTTAGCTCAGAGCGACGCGGGACCTGCCCCAACAGGGCCCACGCCCAAGCCGAACAGAACTTTCAGGCGAGCGACACAGGGTGCGTCGTAGATCGCGCTGGACCTCCGGGTCCGGCGCGATCTTTTTTGTGCGCTGGTCGGGGGTGGGGTGATGGCTCCGTGAGCGGGCTTGTCGGAGTCTGGGGGAGTGGTGCAATTGCACATATTAAATT
Source organism: Streptomyces sp. NPDC047028 (assembly GCF_040644095.1). Taxonomy (NCBI): domain Bacteria; kingdom Bacillati; phylum Actinomycetota; class Actinomycetes; order Kitasatosporales; family Streptomycetaceae; genus Streptomyces; species Streptomyces sp. NPDC047028. The sequence goes on along the minus strand of NZ_JBEYVS010000017.1, from coordinate 50,236 downwards.
GACCAGTTGTAGGGAGGGGGTAAGTACCGCCGTTTTAAAAACTCATACGGTGACTCCCGTCACACCATCCCCGGCAATAAGCGGAACCCTCCATTCCACTCTGCCACGTACACCATGCAGTTGAACAGTGAACCAAAGGTCGGACGGTGGTCAGACGGCAGGGGCTTTCTCGCCCTCGTCCCGGCCCTGCGCGGCCGGCGGGACGGAATCCATCGCGAGGCGCAGGAGGCGGTGACAGATCGGGCAGTGGCGGGTGAGATGCCGGTAGGCCGAGGCGGCCGACAGATGGGCCCGGAGCAGCGCCCGCGTCTCGTGCCTGACCGATGCCGCCATACGCCACCTCCAGCAGCCCCGCACCCCAACAGGCCCTGCTCCCTGAGTACCGACGGAATGTGACCCCGTCAACCCCACCCGCGCCGCCGCCGATTGACCCGCCCGCCTCCCGAACGGCCTCGGCCATATTCAGGGGCCGAAAGCGCTGCCTGCGGAGTCCCCGAAGGGACGGCACCCCCGAAGGGGCGGGATCCCGAAGGGGCGGGATCCCGAAGGGGCGGGATCCCGAAGGGGCGGGTCCCCCGACAGGGCGGTGTTCGAGGAGGGGGTCCCCGAAGGAACGGGGTTGCCGAAGGGGGCGGGATCCCCAACGGTCAGCTTTCGAGGCGGCGTCCCCGACCGGGAGGGGGCTCGGACGGGCAGGGTTCGGGCGGCGTCCCCGACCGGGAGGGGGTCCCGAAGGGGCGAGATTCGGGGCGGGGTCCCGACGGGTCGGGTCCCCCGAAGGGGCGGGGTTCGGGGCGCGGTCCCCGAAGGGACGGGGTTTGGGGCGGGATCCCCTGAGGCGGGCCCTGACGGCCGGCGTTCGAGGCGGGGCCCCGAAGGGGCGGGTCCCCCGACAGGGCGGTGTTCGAGGCGGGGCCCCGACGGGCGGTGGTCGAGGCGCGGTCCCCGGAGGGGCGGGGTTCGGGGCGGGGCCCCGAGGGGGGTGAAGGGGCGCAACCCCTGGAGGACGGGTAAGGGTAGGGGCGGGGGCGACCATTCCGGAACACGAGTGAGGCCCGCGCTCTAGCTGAACGCGGGCCTCACTCATCGATGCGGTCCTGACGGGATTTGAACCCGCGGCCTCCACCTTGACAGGGTGGCGAGCACTCCAAACTGCTCCACAGGACCAGGTTTGCGGCGCTTATTGCTGCATTGCGCTGCGAGAAGAGACTGTACAGGAGGGTGAGCCCGCCGGTCGAACTCACCCTCTGTAGACCCTCCGCTACGGAACGGCCGCGTCGATCGCCTTCACGATCCGCTTGTCGGACACCGGGTACGCCGTCCCCAGCGCGTGCGCGAAATAGCTGACGCGCAACTCCTCCAGCATCCAGCGGATGTCCAGCACGGCGGACGGCACGGGCAGCCCCCGCGGCAACTGCTCCAGCAGCCACGCGTACTCGTCCTGCATCTCGTGGACCTTCTCCATGCGCGTGGTGTCCCGCTGCACACCCGTCGGCATCTGCTGCAGACGCCGGTCGGCGGCCACCAGATAGCGCATCAGGTCCGGCAGCCGCCGTATCCCCGCCCACGTCACGAAACCGGGCTTCACCAAGGCGTCCAGCTGCCTGCGCACATCCGTCAGGTTCGCCAGCAGCACAGGGCTGCTCACGGCCTTCAGGCGCCGCTCACAGGCCTGCCAGGCGGCCAGCACCTGCTGCACCTGCCCGACCGCCCGGACCGTCGTGTCGACGATCTCCGCGCGCACCTTGTCGTACAGCTTCCGGTAGGACTCCTCGTCCCACACCGGCCCGCCGAAATCACCGATCAGCTTGTCCGCCGCCGCCATCGCACAGTCGTCGAAGAGGGCCTGCACCGAACCGTGCGGGTTCGCGGACAGCGCCAGCTTCTGCGCGTTCGTCAGGCGATCGCTCGCGAACTTCCCCGGGTTCACCGGAATGTTCCGCAGGATCAGCCGCCGCGTGCCCTTCCACATCGCCTCGGCCTGCTCGGCCTCCGTGTCGAACAGCCGCACGGACACCGTGTCCCCGTCGTCCACCAGCGCCGGATACGCCTTCACCGGCTGCCCCGCGCGACGCGTCTCGAAGACCCGGGCCAGCGTGCCGATCGTCCAGTCCGTGAGCCCCTTCCGCTCCAGCGACGGCCCGCCCTCACGGGACGCCGTCGCCGCCGCGGCCTGCGACAGCGCCTGGCGCGCCTTCGGCTTCAGCCGCAGCTTCAGCGCTTCGAGGTCCTTGTCCTCCGCGAGCTTGCGACGCCGCTCGTCGACGATCCGGAACGTGATCCGCAGATGGTCCGGCACCTTCGACCGGTCGAAGTCCTCCGCCTCGAACGGCACCCCCACCATCCGCTTCAGCTCCCGCGCCATCGCCACGGTCAGCGGCTCCCGCAGCGGCTCAGCCACGTCCAGGAACCGCCGCGCGAAGTTCGGCGCCGGCACGTAGTTGCGGCGGATCGGCTTGGGCAGCGAACGGATCAGCTCCGTCACCAACTCCGCACGCAGCCCCGGGATCTGCCAGTCGAAGCCCTCGTCGGTGACCTGGTTCAGCACCTGAAGCGGCACGTGCACGGTCACACCGTCCGCGTCCGCCCCCGGCTCGAACTGGTACGTCACCCGGAACTTCAGCGGCCCCTGCCGCCACGAGTCCGGATAGTCGGCCTTGGTGACCGCCTCCGCCGACTCCCGGATCAGCATCTCCCGCTCGAAGTCCAGGAAGTCCGGCTGCTCCTGCCGCTTCCGCTTCCACCACGAGTCGAAGTGCGCCCCGGACACCACATGCTCCGGCACCCGCTGCTCGTAGAAGTCGAACAGCGTCTCGTCGTCCACGACGATGTCCCGGCGCCGCGCCCGGTGCTCCAGCTCCTCGACCTCGCTGAGCAGCTTCCGGTTGTCCGCGAAGAACTTGTGGTGCGTACGCCAGTCGCCCTCCACCAGCGCGTTCCGGATGAACAGCTCCCGGCTGGCCTCCGGATCGATCCGCCCGTAGTTCACCTTCCGCTGGGCGACGATCGGGACGCCGTACAGCGTCACCTTCTCGTACGCCATCACAGCAGCCTGGTCCTTCTCCCAGTGCGGCTCGCTGTACGTCCGCTTCAGCAGATGCCCGGCCAGCGGCTCGACCCACTCCGGCTCGATCTTCGCGTTGACCCGCGCCCACAGCCGCGAGGTCTCCACCAGCTCCGCCGACATCACGAACCGCGGCTGCTTGCGGAACAGCGCCGAACCCGGGAACACCGCGAACTTCGCGTTCCGCGCCCCCAGGTACTCGTTCTTGTTGCCGTCCTTCACGTCCTTCATCCCGATGTGGGAGAGGAGACCGGCGAGGAGCGAGACGTGGATACGGTCGCCGGGGGCGTCGTTCTCGTCGAGGTGGATGCCCATCTGCTTGGCGACCGTACGCAGCTGCGAGTAGATGTCCTGCCACTCACGGATGCGCAGGAAGTTCAGGTACTCCTGCTTGCACATCCGCCGGAACGAACTGGAGCCCCGCTCCTTCTGCTGCTCACGGACGTACCGCCACAGATTCAGATAGGCCAGGAAGTCGCTGGTCTCGTCCTTGAACCGGGCGTGCTGCTGGTCGGCCTGCGCCTGCTTCTCCGCCGGACGCTCCCGCGGGTCCTGGATGGACAGCGCGGCCGCGATCACCATGACCTCGCGGACGCAGCCGTTCTTGTCGGCCTCCAGCACCATCCGGGCCAGCCGCGGGTCCACCGGCAGCTGGGCCAGCTTCCGGCCGGTCTCCGTGAGCCGCTTGCGCGCGTCCTTCTGCGCCGGGTCCAGCGCGCCCAGCTCCTGCAGCAGCTGCACGCCGTCACGGATGTTGCGGTGGTCCGGCGGGTCGATGAACGGGAACTTCTCGATGTCACCGAGGCCGGCCGCGGTCATCTGCAGGATGACCGACGCCAGGTTCGTCCGCAGGATCTCGGCGTCGGTGAACTCCGGCCGCGCCTCGAAGTCGACCTCGCTGTAGAGCCGGATGCAGATGCCGTCGCTGGTGCGCCCGCAGCGGCCCTTGCGCTGGTTGGCGCTGGCCTGCGAGACCGGCTCGATCGGCAGCCGCTGCACCTTCGTGCGGTGGCTGTAGCGGGAGATACGGGCGAAGCCCGGGTCGATGACGTACTTGATGCCGGGCACGGTCAACGACGTCTCGGCCACATTCGTCGCCAGCACGATCCTGCGCCCGGTGTGCGGCTGGAACACCCGGTGCTGCTCGGCGTGCGACAGCCGCGCGTACAGCGGCAGCACTTCCGTGAACTTGTACTGCTTCTTGATCAGCGCGTCGGCGGTGTCCCGGATCTCCCGCTCCCCGGAGAGGAAGACGAGGACGTCACCCTTCCCCTCGCCCATCAGCTCCTCGACGGCGTCCGTGATCGCCGTGATCTGGTCCCGGTCGGCGTCCGCGCCGTCCCCGGAAGCCTCCTCCAGCAGCGGCCGGTACCGCACCTCCACCGGATAGGTCCGACCGCTGACCTCGATGATCGGCGCGTCCCCGAAGTGCCGGGAGAACCGCTCCGGGTCGATGGTCGCCGACGTGATGACGACCTTCAGGTCCGGCCGGCGCGGCAGCAACTGCGCCAGGTACCCGAGCAGGAAGTCGATGTTGAGGGACCGCTCGTGGGCCTCGTCGATGATGATCGTGTCGTAGGCGCGCAGCTCGCGGTCCGTCTGGATCTCGGCGAGCAGGATGCCGTCCGTCATCAGCTTGATGAACGTGCCGTCCGGGTTCACCTGGTCGGTGAACCGCACCTTCCAGCCGACGGCCGCGCCGAGCGGAGTGTCCAGCTCCTCGGCCACCCGCTCGGCGACGGTACGGGCGGCGATCCGCCGGGGCTGGGTGTGCCCGATCATCCCGCGCACACCCCGGCCCAGCTCCATACAGATCTTCGGGATCTGCGTGGTCTTACCGGACCCGGTCTCACCTGCGACGATGACCACCTGGTGATCCCGGATGGCCGCCGCGATGTCGTCCTTCTTCTGGCTGACCGGCAGCTGCTCGGGATACGAGACGGCGGGCACGCGGCCTCGCCGCTCGGCCATCCGGGCCTCGGCCTTGCCGACCTCCGCCTCGATCTCGGCGAGGACGGCGGCGCGGGCCTCCGGCTTACGGATCTTGCGCGCACCCTCGAGCCGCCGCCCGAGCCGGTGCGCATCGCGCAACGACAACTCGGCCAGACGGGAAGCGAGGGCGCCCAGGTCAGAGGCGGGATGCGTAGACATACGGGACCCAGGATCTCACCTCACCGAAATCCCTGGCGAACGATTTGCTCCGCCGGCCCGCCACTCGCCCGCGCGAGCGCGGCACACACCGCGCATACAGCAAGGCATACACCGTGCATACGACGAAGGCCCCGCTCTGCTGAACGGGGCCTTCGGGTTGTGGCTGGGGCCGGGGTCGAACCGGCGACCTATCGCTTTTCAGGCGATCGCTCGTACCAACTGAGCTACCCAGCCGTGAGGTTTCACGTGAAACCTCAGCGGTCCTGACGGGATTTGAACCCGCGGCCTCCACCTTGACAGGGTGGCGAGCACTCCAAACTGCTCCACAGGACCAAGCTTTCGTACGACAGTGTCGCACATGGTGGTGCGTGCCCCCAACGGGATTCGAACCCGTGCTACCGCCTTGAAAGGGCGGCGTCCTAGGCCGCTAGACGATGAGGGCTATCGGCCCGCCTGCGCGCTTCGCAGCGCGTCGGGGACGTGAGAAGCATATGGGATGGCGGGGAGTATCGCCAAAACGGTTTAAGGGGAGCGCCGGGAGGATGGTGAGGGCGGGCGGGAGGGGGACGAGGGCGTGCTCGGGGCCGGGGTGGCGCCGGGCTGGTTCTCCTCCGGGAGGTGGCGGCTGACCTCGGCCGTCGTGAGGCCGAGGCCGCCGAGCTTGATCGCGTCCCAGGCCTGGAGCCGGCGGGTGTCCCGGTCGAAGTAGAGGATCGACGCCTCGATGGGGTCGGGGTACTTGTCGTCGACGGCCCGCAGCCCGCTCCCGCCCGTGGAACCCTCGACGCGCAGCCTGGTGCCGTACTTCATGACCTCGGTGCTTTCGCGGTGCAGGTGTCCGGCGAGGACGAGGGGGACCGTGCCGTCGGTCTCCCGTGCGGCCGAGGGTTCGTGTGCGATCGCCACGTCCACCGGGGTGCCCGCGGCGCGCTGGGAGCGCAGGGCCGTGGCGAGCCGGTCGCCCGCGAGTCGCTCGGCCGCGTCGCCGCCGGGCTGGACGGAGCGGTCGGGGGTGAACTGCGGGTCGCCGATGCCGGCGAAGCGCAGGCCGGCGATGGTCTCGGCCCGGCCGTCGTCCAGGACGTGCACGTTCTTCATGTGCTGGAGACGGCGCTGGGTGGTCAGGGAGTCGTGGTTGCCCCGCACCCAGACGTAGGGGGCGCCCAGGTCGGCGATGGGGTCGAGGAAGCCGTTCTCGGCCGCCGTACCGTGATCCATCGTGTCGCCGGAGTCGACGACCACGTCCACCTTGTACTGCTCCACCAGCGAGGCGATGATCTTCCAGCTCGCCGGGTTGAGGTGGATGTCGGAGACGTGCAGGACGCGGACGGTGGACGGGTCCGGCTGGTAGGCGGGGAGCGTGGACGTGACGTCGTACAGCTTGGTCACGTTCGTCACCAGGCGCGCCAATTCCTTCTGGTAGACGTCGAATTCCGTGACGATGTTGCGCGCGTTGCCGACCAGGGACGGTGCCGAGGTGAGCAGTCCGGAGAACTTGGGTTCCAGGACCGATTCGGGGTTCCAGGTGGCGTATGCCGTGGCGCCGGAGGCCGCGAGCAGGGTGAAGGCGAGGCCGCCGGCGGCCAGCGCGCGGCGGGGGCGGCGGTAGACGGCGAGGCCGAGGGCCATGGCGCCGCTGATCACGGCGACGCCGGAGCGCACGGCGAGGTCGAGGGTGCCGTGTTCGACGTCGTGGGTGACCTCGTCCTGGAGGCCGGAGATGCGTTCGGGGTGGTCGACGAGGGCCTGGGCGCGTTCGGGGTCGAGCTGGTCGACGTTGACGTCGAGCCGGACGGGGGCGACGTGAGTGTCCAGGGTGAGTGCGCCGAGCGGGGAGACGTTGATCTTCGTGCCGCCGGTGAGGGAGGGTCGTAGCGCCATCGTGGTGTTCATCGGGCCGACCTGGGCCCGTACGTTGCCGACGATCAGCAGGCCCAGCCAGGCGCCGGCGACGACGACGGCGGTGAGGCCGAGGGCGCGGAGCCAGGGGCTGGGGCGGGCGCCGGCGAGTTCGAGTTCCGGGAGGGTGGGGAGGCCGGGCCGAGCCGGTGAGGGTTCGCGAGTGCGGCGCGCGCGGTTCAGGGTGCGGCGTGTGCGGGCGAGGGGGCGGCGTACGAGGTCGAGGGTCCGGGCGGGCAGGCTGCGCTGGGCGGGGGCGGATACGCGGACCATTGGTCCCGTATGCCCAAGTCCCATGGTGGCTATGCGGCGCGCGTAACGGACAATGAGCCTGTGCTGGAGATGACGCGCGAGGAGTTCGAGGAACTGGTCGCCGAGGCGCTGGACCGGATCCCGCCGGAACTGTCACGGCTGATGGACAACGTCGCGGTGTTCGTCGAGGACGAACCGCCCGCCGACGATCCCGAGCTGCTCGGGTTGTACGAGGGGACGCCGCTGACCGAGCGCGGGGAGTGGTACGCGGGGGTGCTGCCGGACCGGATCACCATCTACCGGGGGCCGACGCTCAGGTTCTGCGCGAGCCGCGAGGACGTGGTCGCCGAGACGGAGGTCACCGTCGTCCACGAAGTCGCCCACCACTTCGGCATCGACGACGCACGGCTGCACGCGCTCGGCTACGGGTGAGTCCCGGGTATCGGGTGAGTCCCGGATATCGGGTGAGTCCCGGATATCGGGTGAGTGCCGGCCCCGCGCGGGTGGCGCGATTCGAACGTGGGGCGTGTCCTCTTGCGGGCGACGGGAGTTGGGGAGGCTGACTCCCCTTCCCGTCTTCGGAGGTGGCCACCGTGCGCCCCTTGACCGTACCCGTCCGCCTGGCCGTCACGGTGCTCACCGTCGCCGCTGCCGCCGGCTGCGTGAGCGTGGGTGACGACGCCGGTCCGGCGCGGCCCTCGCATTCGGCGGGGCAGCGCGGCGGTGAGGTGACCGGCGGCGGTCCGGCGGGTGCCGTGGGCGGTGGGAACGGCGGGGCGGAGGCCGACGGCAAGCACGGGCACGGGAAGAAGGCCAAGCCCGGCGAGTCGCCCTCGGCGTCCCCCACGCCGTCCGGGTCGGGCAGCGCCTCGGCGACCCCGGCGGGGCCGGTGAAGTCCGAGGGGCCGGGGCAGCCGGCGCCGACGAAGGTCCCGCCGACGCCGCCGGTGACGTCCGCGCCGCCCCCGCCCCCGGCGTCCAGCCCGCCGCCCCCGCCGCCCACGGAGCAGCCGTCGGCCGAGCCCTCGTCCTCGGCGCACGAGGACCCGGCCCCGCAGCTCGCCCAGCGGGAGCCGGCACCGGCGGCAGGGGTCCCCGTGTGAGCGGATCACCCGGAGCGGCCGGCGGCGATCAGGGGCCTGACCTGGGGGCATGGGAGTCGGTCCGGGCTCGGTTTGCCTTCAGGGGTGGTGGGTGCGTATGGTGGTAGATCGTTTGATCCCATTTGCCCGGCGCCACCACAGAGCGCGCCGTGTGGCGCGTACTCTCCCTTGCCGTGGCGGACCGCATTGAGGCGGTCGTGTGCGAATCACGGAGTTGACGGGCGCGTGCCGACGAGACTCCGGAAGGTTTCGCATTCGCATGTCCGTGTCCAGTTCAGACCAGATCGTCATGCCCGAGAACGACAACGACAACGCCGACGAGATCGTGAACGACCTCGCTGCCGTGTCGGAGGCGTCGGACGTGGCTACCGAGGTCACCGAGGCCGACGAGGCCGCTGACACCCAGACCGCTCAGTCCCCCCAGACCCCCCAGATCACCTTCGCCGACCTTGGCCTCCCCGAGGGCATCGTGCGCAAGCTCGCGCAGAACGGCGTGACCACCCCCTTCCCGATCCAGGCCGCGACCATCCCGGACGCCCTGGCCGGCAAGGACATCCTCGGCCGTGGCCGCACCGGCTCCGGCAAGACCCTCTCCTTCGGTCTGCCGACGCTCGCGACCCTGGCCGGCGGCCGCACCGCCAAGCACAAGCCGCGCGCCGTGATCCTCACGCCGACCCGCGAGCTGGCCATGCAGGTGGCCGACGCCCTCCAGCCGTACGGCGACGTCCTCGGCCTGAAGATGAAGGTCGTCTGCGGCGGTACGTCGATGGGCAACCAGATCTACGCCCTGGAGCGCGGCGTCGACATCCTCGTCGCCACCCCGGGCCGGCTGCGCGACATCATCAACCGCGGCGCCTGCTCCCTGGAGGACGTGCAGATCGCCGTCCTGGACGAGGCCGACCAGATGTCCGACCTGGGCTTCCTGCCCGAGGTCACCGAGCTGCTCGACCAGGTTCCCGCGGGCGGTCAGCGCATGCTGTTCTCCGCCACGATGGAGAACGAGATCAAGACCCTCGTCGACCGCTACCTGACCGAGCCCGTCCTGCACGAGGTGGACGCGGCCCAGGGCGCCGTCACGACGATGTCGCACCACATCCTCATCGTGAAGCCCAAGGACAAGGCGCCGGTCACGGCCGCGATCGCCTCCCGCAAGGGCCGCACGATCATCTTCGTCCGCACCCAGCTGGGCGCCGACCGGGTCGCCGAGCAGCTGCGCGAGTCCGGCGTGAAGGCGGACGCGCTGCACGGCGGCATGACCCAGGGCGCCCGCACCCGCACCCTGGCCGACTTCAAGGACGGCTACGTCAACGTCCTCGTCGCCACCGACGTCGCCGCGCGCGGCATCCACGTCGACGGCATCGACCTGGTCCTCAACGTGGACCCGGCCGGCGACCACAAGGACTACCTGCACCGCGCCGGCCGCACGGCCCGCGCCGGCCGCACCGGCACGGTCGTCTCCCTCTCCCTGCCGCACCAGCGGCGCCAGATCTTCCGCCTGATGGAGGACGCCGGCGTCGACGCGGGCCGCCACATCATCCAGGGCGGGGCCGCCTTCGACCCGGAGGTCGCCGAGATCACCGGCGCCCGCTCCATGACGGAGGTCCAGGCCGAGTCGGCGGGCAACGCAGCCCAGCAGGCCGAGCGCGAGGTCGCCCAGCTCACCAAGCAGCTGGAGCGCGCCCAGCGCCGCGCTGCCGAGCTGCGCGAGGACGCCGACCGGCTGGTGGCGCGGGTCGCCCGCGAGCGCGGTGAGGACCCGGAGGCCGCGGTGGCCGAGGCCCAGGCGGCGGCCGAGGAGGCCGTGGCCGAGGCGTCGGTCCCGGAGCAGCCGGCGGCGCGCGAGGAGCGTCCGGCGGACGGACCGTCGTACGAGCGCCGGGAGCGGCGCGGCTTCGAGCGCCGCGACGACCGCGGCGACCGTGGTGGCCGTAACTTCGAGCGCCGGGACCGTGGCTTCGACCGCGACCGCGACAACCGTGGCGGCGACCGTGGTGGCCGCGGCTTCGAGCGCCGCGACGACAACCGCCGCGACGAGCGCCGCCCGTTCGACCGTGACCGCGACAACCGTGGTGGCCGTGGTTTCGAGCGCCGTGACGACCGTCCGGGCTTCCGCCGCGACGACCGGGACAACCGGGGTGACCGTGGTGGCCGCGGCTTCGAGCGCCGCGACGACAACCGCCGCGACGACCGCCGCCCCTTCGACCGCGACCGCGACAACCGTGGTGGCCGTGGCTTCGAGGGTGACCGCGGAGGCCGTGGCTTCGAGCGCCGTGACGACCGTCCCGGCTTCCGTCGCGACGACCGTGGCGGCCACCGGGGCAGCGACCGCCCGTTCAACCGCGACCGCCGCGACGACCGCCCGGGCTTCCGCTCCGGCGGCCACGACCGCCCCTACGGCCGCCGCGACGACCACCGAGGCACCGGCTCCTTCGGCCGCCGCGACGACAAGCCCCGCTGGAAGCGCAACGGCTGACCCCGGCTGAGGTCCGCCTGCCCGGACCCACCGACCCCAACAGGGCCCGTACGACACCGTCGTACGGGCCCTGTTGTCATGCCCGCCCTTCGACCTGTCGGCCGCTGCGTGACGGTTGTTAACATCCTTTGACTTACGGGCGTGCTGCTGCTGCGGGGGGAATCCGAGGTAGGCCGCCGCGCCTTTTCGGATCTTCCTGGGGAGGGACCCTTTGACCCGGCATGCCCGGATCGCTTCCGTGCTCATCAGTCTCGCCGCCCTCGGCGCGGGCTCTCTGACCGCCGCGGCCCCCGTCGCCGCGGAGCCCACCGCCACGCCGATCGCGACGGACGGCGTGTGGGGCCTCGACTACGCGGGCGGTTTTCTGACCAGCGTGGAGAACACCCCCAGCGGATTTCAGTGGGTGATCGGCCGACAGATCTCCGCCGACGGTTCCACGGTGCTGAAGAAGACCTCCCGGGGCTACGCCGACGAGTACGCGGGCGGCTACCACCTGCAGCGGGTGCCTTGCGAGGCCGGGCCGCGGGGTTGCGTCCCGATGCGTTCCTTCGGCAACACGTACGTCGGTTACTTCATGGACGACTCCGCCGGCAGGCAGACAGCCGAGATCCATCTGAGTGAGAACACGGTCGGCGGCACCGACGAGCCGACCGTCACCGGCGGTCGCTTCGTCGACGCCACCGGGCGCTACTACGTCTACCAGGCGTCCTCGACCGGCAAGATGTACGTCGACGCGGTGAACCACCTCCGCACCGCCAATGAGCGGCTGACCCGGTCCATCACGGCCGCGTCCGTGTGGGGGGCCGGGCTGTGGACCCCGGGCACCGGAAACGGGGTTGTCACCTCGTACGACCTGGAGGCGGGGAAGACGGTCGCGACCGTCTCCACCGGTGCGCCCTGCAAGGTCAAGGAACTCCAGGTCATCGGCCGCTGGATCTACTGGAACTGCGGGCCGACGGGTGCAGCGGGGGTGTACGACCGTACGGCGAAGAAGAAAATCACCGTGCCCTCAGGCCCCGCGCTGGTCGGTGACGGGTACCTGGTCCAGCACGACCGGGCGGCCGGAAAGCTGATGCTCACCGACTTCCACACCGGGACGGCCGCCGCGCCGCGTGCGATCGCCGACCTGCCCGCCGGTCAGACGGCCGACCAGCGCCGGCTGAGCTGGACTGTGGACAAGTTCGGCGGCGACATCGCGTACGTCGGTTCGGACAAGTCGATCCGTATCGTCCAGAGCGGCGTGTCGGCGCAGTCTCTGGCGAAGATCGAGTCGGACGTGTCCAACGCCACGGACGCCGATGTGAAGGGCAACAACGGCGTCAACGACTGGGCCGGCATGTGGCAACTGAACAAGCCGGCGAAGTGGACCTTCACCGTGAAGGACGCCCAGGGGCAGGCCCAGCGCACGATCAGGGGCGACGGTGCGTCCGTCGACGTGGACTGGGACCTGAAGTCGGATGCGGGCGCCTACCTCCGCAATGGCCCGGTGACGTGGACACTGACGGCCACGGCCGAGGACGGCGGCGGCAGTTACACCACCGGCGGACGACTGGAGTACTCAGGCGGTTTCCCGGGCTTCCACGACCAGGGCTACTACGGCTACGGCGAACTGGTCACGTTGAACAAGTCGGGTTACCTGACCCTGCACTACAGCCCGGGTAAGGGCACCTACGACGCCAAGCAGAGCGGATCCGGCTGGCCGGCCGGGACGGTGGCCGTGCCGTTCGGCGACATGGGCTCGGACCGGTGCGCCGAGATGCTGGTGCGGATGCCGAACGGTGAGCTGCGCCGGTACGCGGGCAGATGCGGCGAGCCGTACAAGCCGTCGAACAGTCACACGTCCCTCGGTACCGGCTGGAACGCCTACAACGTGCTCGTCGCTCCCGGGGATCTGACCGGGGACGGGCGTACCGATCTGCTGGCGCGGAAGGCGTCGACCGGGGACATGTACCTGTTCGCGGCCAGGAGTGACGGGAAGCTGGCGACGGGGAAGCGGATCCGGACGAACTGGAAGGCGTTCACGCAGATCGTCGGTGCCGGGGACCTGAACGGGGACGGCATCGGGGACGTGCTCGCGCGGTACAAGGACGGCACGCTGTACCGCTACGACGGGCTGGGCAACGGGCTGCTGAAGAACCGGGTCACGGTGTTCAGGCAGTGGGGCTCGTCGTACAACGCCATCGTGGGCGTCGGTGACATCACCGGGGACGGCCGCAACGACCTGGTGGAGCGGGACACCAAGGGCTACGTGTACCGCAACGCCGGTGACGGCAAGGGGTCGTTCGGCAGCCGGACGAGGATCGCGTCGGGCTGGGGGCCGTACAAGGGCCTGTTCTGAGGGGCCGTTTCAAGGGTTTGTTCCGAGGGGCCCGTTTCAAGGTCCTGTTCCTGTGACGCATGTCATGACCCCGGCGAGGGAATCGCTGGGGGCATGACAGATGACACCGGAGCGAGTGGACTGTCGGACGAGGAACGGCTGGCCCAGCTCGGCTACACCCAGGTGCTCGCGCGCCGCATGTCTGCGTTCTCCAACTACGCCGTCTCCTTCACGATCATCTCGGTGCTGTCCGGCTGCCTGACCCTGTACCTGTTCGGGATGGTCACGGGCGGTCCCGCGGTGATCACCTGGGGCTGGGTGGCGGTCGGCCTGATGACCCTGTTCGTGGGCCTGTCGATGGCGGAGATCTGCTCCGCGTACCCGACGTCGGCGGGCCTGTACTTCTGGGCCCACCGGCTCGCGCCGCCCCGTTCGGCGGCGGCCTGGGCGTGGTTCACGGGCTGGTTCAACGTGCTGGGCCAGGTGGCGGTGACGGCGGGCATCGACTTCGGTGCCGCGTCCTTCCTCGGCGCCTACCTGAACCTGCAGTTCGACTTCCGGGTGACCCCGGGCCGTACGGTCCTGCTGTTCGCCGCGATCCTCGTCCTGCACGGCCTCCTCAACACCTTCGGCGTGCGGATCGTCGCGCTGCTCAACAGTGTGAGCGTGTGGTGGCACGTCCTCGGGGTCGCCGTCATCGTCGGCGCGCTAGCCTTCGTCCCCGACCATCATCAGTCGACGTCCTTCGTGTTCACGAAGTTCGTGAACCAGACGGGCTGGGGCAGCGGCTTCTACGTCGTCCTGCTCGGCCTCCTCATGGCGCAGTACACGTTCACCGGCTATGACGCCTCCGCCCACATGACCGAGGAGACCCACGACGCGTCGACGGCCGGCCCGAAGGGCATCGTCCGCTCCATCTGGACCTCCTGGATCGCCGGCTTCGTCCTCCTGCTCGGCTTCACCTTCGCCATCCAGTCGTACGACAAGGAGCTGGCGTCCCCGACCGGCGCACCGCCCGCCCAGATCCTCCTGGACGCGCTCGGCGCCACCACGGGCAAGCTCCTCCTCCTCGTGGTGATCGGCGCCCAGCTCTTCTGCGGCATGGCCTCGGTGACGGCCAACAGCCGCATGATCTACGCCTTCTCCCGCGACGGCGCGCTGCCCTTCTCACACGTCTGGCACACGGTCAGCCCCCGTACCCGTACGCCGGTCGCCGCCGTCTGGCTGGCCGCGCTCGGCGCCCTGGCGCTCGGCCTGCCCTATCTGATCAACACGACGGCGTACGCGGCGGTGACGTCCATCGCGGTGATCGGCCTCTACATCGCGTACGTCATCCCGACCCTCCTTCGGGTCCGCAAGGGCGCGGCCTTCGAACGGGGCCCGTGGCACCTGGGCCGGTGGTCGGGCGTGATCGGGGTCGTCTCGGTGACCTGGGTCGCCGTGATCACCGTTCTCTTCATGCTCCCCCAGGTCTCCCCGGTCACCTGGGAGACCTTCAACTACGCCCCGGTCGCCGTCCTGGTCGTCCTGGGCTTCGCGGCGACCTGGTGGCTGGCCTCGGCCCGCCACTGGTTCCTCGACCCGTCCCACACCCGCCCCCGCGAACGGGCGGGCACCTGACCCACGAACGGTCCGGCATCTGACCCCGCCCCACCATCGGCCGCCCGCCCCGACCCCGCGACGCGGCCGGGACCCCGATACCCGATCGGAGTCTCGGCCGCGTCCCGCTATGCTCGGGGAGGCAACATCGCCTGGGCCCTTAGCTCAATTGGCAGAGCAGTGGACTTTTAATCCATTGGTTGTGGGTTCGAGTCCCACAGGGCCTACGGCCGCAGGGGAGGGTTCACCCCCTCTGACCTGCTACGCAGCGTCCGGGTCGGCTTCGGTCGGCTCGGGCGCTGCTTCGTTTTCGAGCCACTGCGTGAGCAGATGCGGCCGCGGCCTGCGGATCGGCTGCCGTCTGGGCGGACGGTTCGGCAGCCACCTGGCGGACGACCTCGGGGTGACCGAAGTCGGCGCTTCTGACAATGAAGACGGTTCTGTCGTACGGGCGTAGCCCTGCGGCCGAGGTCGCGATGTCTGAGCGGATCAAGGACAAGAACGCCGTGATCGGTGAAGTGTCCGGGATCGTGTCGGGGCTGACGAAGCAGAAGGCGTGCGCGAAGCAGGGATGAGCTTTTGCGGCCCGACTCCTAGGCCCTGGAGGGCAGGGTGCCCGAAGGTGCGATGGTCACCGGTGTGGCCAGGACGTAGAAATCAGTGGAACGTGCGTGCGGGTGCGGTCTGCGGTGCCGGGCGGGATCGCAGACCTTTGTGACTGCGAGCGTGTCCGGGCGCACAGTGGTGGTCGGCATCAAAGGGACTACCGCCGAGCCCCGGTCCGGAATTCTCCGGGCCGGGGCTCGTGGCGGGTTCGGGGTTGGACTTCAGCCGGCGCAGGCGCAGCCCGACGCGGTCTTGGCTTCCGTGACGGTCAGGTTGGGGTCGGCCGCGGTTTCGGACGGGGTGCAGCAGGCGTTGACGCCGCAGCAGGCGTCGGCAGGGCTCTCCGCCTCGGTGGCCGCCTCCGATCTGCTCGCCCCGGACGCCCCGGCGGGCTTCGTGGCGCGGACGATGGCCGAGTGCATGCCGTCCGCGACCGAGTGCGTCGGGGTGATCTCGACGTCCGCGAACCCGGCGGCCTCCAGGCCCGCGCGGTACTCGGAGAAGGACAGCGCGCCGGCGATGCAGCCGACGTGGTCGCCGCGTTCGGCGCGTTGGGTGGGGGAGAGTGCGTCGTCGGCGACGACGTCCGAGACGCCGATGCGGCCGCCGGGCCGGAGCACCCGGAAGGTCTCGGCGAAGACGGCGGGCTTGTCGACGGACAGGTTGATCACGCAGTTGGAGATGACGACGTCGATGGTGTTCGCGGGCAGCGGGACGTCCTCGATGGTGCCCTTGAGGAACTCGACGTTCCGCGCGCCGGCCCGGGCCGCGTTGGTCAGGGCGAGGGCGAGCATCTCCTCGGTGATGTCCAGTCCGTACGCCTTGCCCGTGGGGCCGACGCGGCGGGCGGAGAGCAGGACGTCGATGCCGCCGCCGGAGCCGAGGTCGAGGACGCGTTCGCCCTCGCGGAGTTCGGCGATGGCGGTGGGGTTGCCGCAGCCGAGGGAGGCGGCGACCGCTTCGGCGGGCAGGGCGTCGCGTTCGTCGGCGGCGTAGAGGGTGGAACCGAAGTTCTCGTCGGCCTCGACGGGCTGCGGACCGCAGCAGGCGGCGCCGCCTTCGGTGACCTTGACGGCCGCGGCGGCGTACCGCTTGCGGACGGCCTCCCGCAGGTCGGTGGACTGATCGCGCATGGCTTCACTCCTGGTGGGCTGGGCACAGCGGTGCCCTCGAACGAGCTGCATCGGTGTTGCATTGATGTTCGTCGATGCAAGCTTGCGCGCTGGATCGAAGAACGTCAACATAGAGGCATGTCGAAGCAAGAACATGAAGCGGGCGGCCGGGAGGGTGGCACGGGTTGCTGCCAGGGCCTGGCCGAGGCGCCGTTGGGGGAGGAGCGTGCCGTGGAGCTGGGCAGGGCCTTCAAGGCGCTGGGCGATCCGGTGCGGCTGCGGCTGCTGTCGATGATCGCCTCGCGGGAGGGCGGCGAGGTCTGCGTGTGCGAGATGACCCCGGCCTTCGACCTGTCCCAGCCGACGATCTCCCACCACCTCAAACTGTTGAGACAGGCCGGCCTGATCGACTGCGAGCGCCGTGGCACCTGGGTGTACTACTGGGCGCTGCCCGGTGCCCTGGGCCGGCTCGCCGCCTTCCTGACCTCGCCTCTCGCCACGGCTCCGGCCACGCCGCGGACCGCGGGGGTGCGTGCGTGAGTGCCTCCCTCGGGCGCCGTGCCGCCGCCGAGGCGGTCGGTACGGCGTTGCTGCTGGCAGTGGTGGTCGGCTCCGGCATCCAGGCGGCCGAGCTGTCGCGCGACGCGGGCGTGCAACTGCTGGCCAACTCGCTGGCCAGCGCCTTCGGCCTGGGCGTGCTGATCGTGCTGTTCGGGCCGGTTTCCGGAGCACACCTCAACCCCGTCGTCACGCTGGCCGCCTGGCTCAGCGGCCGCCGCGCCGGGACCGGGCCGGCCCTGCGCGAGGTGGCGGCGTACATTGCGGCGCAGGTGGCCGGGGCGATCGGCGGTGTGGTGGTGGCCGACGCCATGTTCGGCAAGCCGCTGGTCAGGTTCTCCACCCACGACCGGTCGGCCGGCCATCTGTGGCTCGGTGAGGCCGTCGCCACGGGCGGGCTGATCCTGCTGGTCTTCGGCCTCGAACGGATCGGCCGGGCATCCCTGGCCCCCGTCGCCGTGGCCGCCTACATCGGGGCCGGGTACTGGTTCACCTCCTCCAGCTCCTTCGCCAACCCGGCGCTGACCGTCGGCCGGGTCTTCACCGACACCGTCGCCGGGATCTCCCCCGCCTCGCTCGTCCCGTTCGTCGCGGCCCAGTTGGCCGGGGCGGCGCTCGGGCTGGGCGCCGTGGTGCTGGTGTACGGACGTCCCGTTGCGGCTGCGGCTGTCGTTGCCGCTCCCCTTCCCGGTGCCACGCCGGACGATGTCGTCGGTCCGCACGGTGAGCCCGAACTCGCCGCCCCCTGAACTCCGTCGCGTCTCCTCTCGGCCCCGGGGGACTAAAATCCGTCAGCATGGCCCTGAGCGTGCGCGACGTGGACAGGTTCGAGGCGGCCCGGCCCCGGCTGGAGGCCATCGCCTACCGTCTCCTCGGTTCCGCGAGCGAGGCCGAGGACGCCGTGCAGGAGACGTTTCTGCGCTGGCAGGGCGCCGACGTCGGGCGGGTCGACGTGCCCGAGGCCTGGCTGACGAAGGTGCTCACCAACCTGTGCCTCAACCAGCTGACCTCCGCCCGCGCGCGGCGTGAGACCTACGTGGGGCAGTGGCTCCCCGAGCCGCTGCTCGACGGGGATCCGATGCTCGGCCCCGGCGACACGGCGGAGCAGCGCGAATCGGTGTCGTTCGCCGTCCTGGTGCTGCTGGAGCGGCTCACCCCGAGCGAGCGCGCGGTCTACGTGCTGCGGGAGGCCTTCGACTACCCGCACCGGGAGATCGCCGAGATCCTCGACCTCACCGAGTCCGCCAGCCAGCAGATCTTCCACCGGGCCAAGAAGCACGTCGCCGACGGCAGGCCCCGGACCGAGATCGACGAGGTGGCCGCCCGCCGGATCATCGACGAGTTCCTCGCGGCGGCGACCAGCGGCCGGACCGAGCCGCTCGTCCGGCTGCTCACCCAGGACGCGATCGCGGTCGGCGACGGCGGCGGGAAGGTGCCGGCCCGCACCAAGGCGTTCGAGGGCGCGGTCGCGGTGGCGACGTTCATGCGCGGCCTGTTCAAGCCGAGCCGGGCCAAGCGTGACCTGGCCGGCGGCTCGCCCGGGATCTACGTCAGTACCGCCAACGGCGCCCCCGTCGTCGTCGCGGCCCTCGACGGCCGGGTCATCGGCGTCGTCACGCTGGAGATCACGGCCGACGGCATCGCCGCGTTCCGCAGCCAGGTCAACCCCGACAAACTCGACCGCGCCACCCGGCGCTGGGCGGCCACCGACCACGGGGAACCCCTCTTCCACGCCTTCTGACCACCCATGTGACGTGCTTCACAATCCAACCCTGTCAGGAAACGGCGGGCTGCCCGGTTCAAGGGGCGAACCCGCTTAGACAGGAGCCGGAACATGAAGCACCGCATCGTCGTTCTCGGAGCCGGATACACCGGAGCCACCGCCGCCGGGCGCCTCGCCAAGCGGCTGCGCCCCGACGACGTCCACATCACCCTCGTCAACGCCGAACCGGACTTCGTCGAGCGCGTCAGGATGCACCAGCTCGCGACCGGCCAGGACCTCACGCCCCGCCCGTTCACCGAGATGTTCGCGGGCACCGGCGTGGAACTGGTGATCGCCCGCGTCACCGGCGTCGACGTGGACCGGAAGACGGTCGAAACCCGGTCGGGCGACGGTGACGGCGTGCGCGACTTGTCGTACGACACCCTCGTGTACGCCCTCGGCAGCGGCTGGAACGACCAGGGGGTCCCCGGCACCGCCGAGTACGCGTACGAGGTCGCGAGCCGGCCCGGCGCGCTGCGGCTGCGTGAGCGCCTCGCCCGGCTGGACGCCGGCCAGGCCGTGCTGGTCGCCGGCGCCGGTCTCACCGGTCTGGAGGCCGCGACGGAGATCGCCGAGGCCCGCCCGGACCTGGACGTCACCCTCGTCGCGCGCGGCACCCTCGGCGACTGGCTCTCCGACAAGGGCCGCCGGCACCTGCGCGAGGTCGTCGGCCGGCTCGGCATCACCGTGCACGAGGACACCGCCGTCACCGAGGTGGCCGCCGACCACGTCACCACCGCCGACGGCACGTCCCTCCCGGCCGCCGTCACCGTCTGGACCACCGGCTTCGCCGTCCACCCGATCGCCCGGGCCACCGGCGTGGAGGTCACCGACACGGGCCTGATCGTGGTCGACGGCACCATGCGCTCGGTCTCGCACCCGGACGTGTACGCCGTGGGCGACTCGGTCCTGGCGACGGGTCCCGGCGACAAGCCGCTGCGCATGTCCTGCGCCTCGGGCGTCCCCACCGCCTGGCAGGCCGCCGACGCCATCGCGGCCCGGCTGACCGGCGCGAAGGTCCCCACCGTGCCGCTGCGCTACTACGGCCAGTGCGTCTCGCTGGGCCGCCGGGACGCCCTGCTCCAGTGGGTCACCGCCGACGACACAGCCCGCCCGTCGGCCCTGACCGGCCGGCTCGCCGCCCGCGTCAAGGAGATGGTCTGCAAGGGCGCGGCCTGGGGAGTGGGACACCCGACGCTCGGCATGCCGGTCCGCCGCCGCGGCATCCTGCGCGAGCCCGCCGACCGGACCGCCCCGGCCGACGTGACGGTCTGACCCTCGGACCTCGGCCTGGGGCCGGCGCCGTCAACTCGTCGCGTACGCCCGCAGGAACGCCGACACCCCACCCCTGATCAGGGCGTCCACCTCCTCCGCGGGGAGGGGGAGGACGCCGTAGTGGGAGCGCAGGGCGATGAACTGGCCCGTGAGGGCCGTGAAGTGGGCCGCCGCCAGGGGGGCGTCGCCCCGGAGGTCGAGCAGGCCCGCGTCCTCCAGGTTCGCCATGGCGCCGGCGAGGGCCCGCGCCACCGGTTCGGGACCCGCCTCGCGCCAGGCCTGGAGGACCTCCGGCGGCACGTGGTCCGCCTCGGAGTGGATGTGGCGGACCAGGGCGAAGTGGTTCGGGTAGTCGGTCATGAGCCCGACGAAGGCGCGGGCCAGGGAGACCAGGTCGCGCTCCAGGTCCTCCGGGCGGGGCGGGTGCTCGGGGTTCAGCACCGCGCGCAGCAGGGCCAGTTGGGCGTCCCGCACCTCGCTCGACGACCAGGTCACCACGGCGCCGAAGAGCTGGGCCTTCCCGCCGGGGAAGTGGTTGTAGAGGGTGCGCGTGGAGACGCCGGCCTCGGCGGCGAGGGCGTCGACCGAGGCGCGGGTGTAGCCCTCACGGCCGAACAGGGTGCAGGAACCGCTCGCGATGGCGATCTGCTTGGCCAGCTTGCGCGGTGACACCTCGCGCCGCGCCCGCTCCAGCCGGGCGTCGTTCGTCTCGCTCGTCTCGCCACCCGTGTTACCCACGTCGCCCACATCGGCCTCCTCTGCCGCGCACTCTACCGGGACCCGGCCATGGATGTGCAATTACCGTTGTACTTATTACAACGACCGTTGTACGTTTCAGGAGAGGCGGCCGCACCGAGCGGCCGAACGCCCGACCCATGGGGGATTCCTGTGCCTGCCAACACGTCCACCAACACGTCCGTGTCCGGCGACGCCCCGCTCCGCGTCGCCGTCATCGTCGGCAGCGTCCGCGAGGGCCGCGTGGGCCCCGCCGTCACCGACTGGTTCCTCCGCACCGCCGTCGGCGGCGAGGACGTGGAGTTCGACGTCATCGACGTGGCGGACGTGCCGCTGCCCCTGGCGATGCCCGGCCACGGCGGCGCCCCGGGCCCCGAGGCCGCCGCCGCACTCGAGGAGGTCTCACCGCGCCTCGCCGCGGCGGACGCGTTCGTCGTGATCACGCCCGAGTACAACCACAGCTTCCCGGCCGCCCTGAAGAACCTCGTCGACTGGCACCACGCCGAGTGGCAGGCCAAGCCCGTCGGTTTCGTGTCGTACGGCGGACTCGGCGGCGGAATCCGAGCGGTCGAGCAACTCCGCCTGGTCTTCGCCGAGTTGCACGCGGTCGGCATGCGGGACGCGGTCAGTCTGCACTGGCCGTGGTCGCACCTCACCGAGGACGGCACCCCCAACGACACCGCCGTGACCGAGGGCGCCGCCAAGGGCATGCTCGGCCAGCTGACGTGGTGGGGGCGGGCGTTGCGGTCCGCGCGGGCGGAACGGCCGTACGCTGCCTGAGGCGGCGTGGCGAACGGGCGCCTCAGCCCGCGTTCAGCTCCGTCAACTCGCCCAGCGGCAGCGTGTGCTGGGTCTGGAGCACCTTCGCCCGCAGGTACCGGACGTTGTGCGCCGTGGTGAACACCCCGGTCGGCACCCGGTCCCGGACCACCACTCCCAGCGACCGCAACTGTCCCGCCTTGTCCGGGTTGTTGGAGAGCAGGTCCAGCTCGCCGATGCCCAGCGCGGCCAGCATCTGCGCGGCCGCCGTGTAGTCGCGGGCGTCCTCCGGGAGACCGAGGGCGGCGTTGGCCTCGTAGGTGTCGAGACCCTGGTCCTGGAGGGCGTAGGCGTCGAGCTTGTTGTAGAGGCCGATGCCGCGCCCCTCCTGACGGAGGTACAGCAGAACACCGCCGCGGCCGGCGATGCGTTCGACCGCCTCCCGCAGCTGGGGTCCGCAGTCGCAGCGGGCCGAGCCGAAGACGTCCCCGGTGAGGCACTCGGAGTGCAGACGGACCAGCGGGACGGTGTCGGGCGCGGGGTCGCCCAGGACCACGGCGACGTGCTCGGCGCCGTCGGTCAGGCCGTGGAAGGTGACGAGTTCGGCGTCGACGCCGTAGCCGTCGTGGAAGCGCAGCGGGACCCGGACGCGGGCGCGCGGCGTGGCGACAGGGGTGGTGGGCATGCGGGCCTCCGGGTCCGTGGCGATCTCCGGGCCGTGTGCTTCAGATTTGAAGCAAGCGGTCGTGATCGTGGACCCTACCCCATGCTTAAAACTTAAAGCAACGGGCTTTTCGGCGGCGTCCGTGGTGCCGGTCGGCGCGCGTCAGGAAAGCTCGTCCGGCGAGGAGCCGGCGGGCGTGCTCGTCCCTGAGCCCGTCCCCGGGCCCGTGCCCGAGCAGGGTGCCGACCGCCGTCGCCACGGCACGTCCTCCGCCGCGCTCCCCGTCTCCTCGCCCTGCAGCCCCCGTACGACCCCGGTGCAGATCTCCTCCAGCTGCCCCACCTGCTCCGGAGTGAGCCGGTCGAAGAGGGTCGCGCGGACCGTGGCCACGTGCCCGGGCGCCGTACGCTCCAGGACGGCCGTGCCCGCCTCCGTCAGCACCGCGATGCTGCTGCGCTTGTCCCACCGGCAGTCCTCCCGGCGTACGAGCCCGTCGCGCTCCAGCCGGGTCACCGCGTACGTCAGCCTGCTGCGGGTGATCTTCAGGGTCTCCGCGAGGTCCGTCATCCGCAGCCGCCGGTCGGGCGCGTCGGACAGGTTGGCCAGCACGGAGTAGAACAGGTGGGGCATGCCGGCCTCCTGCTGGAGCTGCCGGTCGATCGCGTCCTCCAGCAACTGGGAGGCGGCGATGTAGGCGCGCCACGCGCGCTGCTCCTCGGGGGTGAGCCAGCGGGTCGTCATGCCGCCAGTGTAAGTTGTTTCAAACTTGAACCAAACCCCGCAGTCCAAAGGCCAGGGAGAGCGCGCCGATGCCGTACCCGTACGTCCTGCTGTCCGCAGCCGTCTCGCTCGACGGCTGCCTGGACGACACCGGCCCCGACCGGCTGCTGCTCTCCAGCCCCGCCGACTTCGACCGGGTCGACGAGGTGCGTGCCTCCGTGGACGCCATTCTGATCGGCGCCGGCACCATCCGCGCCGACAACCCGCGCCTCCTCGTCAACTCCGCCGAGCGCCGCACGGCCCGCCTCGCCGGGGGGAAGCCGGAGTATCCGCTCAAGGTCACCGTCACCGCCACGGGCGACCTCGACCCGGCCGCGAACTTCTGGCACACCGGCGGGGAGAAGATCGTCTACACGACCGACCGGGGCGCCGAACGGGCCGCCCGCGCCCTCGGCCGCAGCGCCGACGTCGTCGCCCTCGGCCCGGCCCTCGACTGGCGCGCGCTGCTGGAGCACCTGCACGACGTCAGGGGCGTACGGCGGCTGATGGTCGAGGGCGGCGGCACCGTCCACACGCAGCTCCTCCAGCAGGACCTCGCCGACGAACTCCAGCTGGTCCTCGCCCCGGTCCTGGTCGGCGACCCGGCGGCCCCGCGCCTGTTCGGTCCGGGCGCGTACCAGGCGGGCCGGCTCCGCCTCACCGAGACCCGCCGGATCGAGGACGTCGTCCTCACGCGGTACGAGCCCACCGCCCCCGGCACGGGTCCGCTGGCTTCCCCGGCCGACCGCCACTGGCTGCGCACCGCCTGCGAGCTGGCCGCGCTCTGCCCGCCCTCGGAGACGGCCTTCAGCGTCGGCGCGGTCGTGGTCGCCGCCGACGGCACGGAGCTGGCGCGCGGCCACTCGCGGGAGGGTGGCGACCCGGTGGTGCACGCCGAGGAGGCCGCCCTCGCCAAGCTCGGCCCCGCCGACCCGCGGCTGCCCGGCGCCACCGTGTACAGCAGCCTGGAGCCCTGCGCCCGCCGCTCCTCGCGCCCAGCGCCGTGCGCCGAGCTGATCCTCGGGGCGGGCGTGCGCAGGGTGGTCACCGCCTGGCGCGAGCCGGACACCTTCGTGGCCGGGGCCGACGGCACGGGGGTGCTGACCGGCGGGGGAGCGGACGTGGTCGTCCTGCCCCAGTACGAGGCCGCGGCCAAGGCGCCGAACGCGCACCTGCTGGGCTGAGGCACCCCCGGCTTCCGCCGGTGTCGGGGCGCCTCGACCGGCCCGGCGGGAACGGATGTGCATCGCACCCCGCGGATGGCGTACAGTGGTCTCAACGACGCGGGGTGGAGCAGCTCGGTAGCTCGCTGGGCTCATAACCCAGAGGTCGCAGGTTCAAATCCTGTCCCCGCTACTGAAGGCTCAGGGCCGGAATCCTTTTGGATTCCGGCCCTGAGTGTTTTCTGCCGTCCCTTGGTGCGCCGGCCCCGCACCTCACCCATGGTGACCGGACCGGAGCCCTCCGCATAACATCTGAGTCACCATCAAAACCTCTGTGACTCCTGAATTTCGGTCAACCCGCCCGATTTGCGCGCCTCTTGGCCTGTACGTCCGCCCTAGAAAGGGTAATGATCAAGCAGAACGGCTTGGAAACAGCCACCCCGGTCTATTAACGTTCGATAACGCAGCGCGGTCGTCCCAGCCGTCACAAGAGGCGGCTCCGTGCGCACGCGCCGAATCCCGCGAGGGAACCGGGGAACCACCACCTTGGGGTGAATCACGCGGATACCGCTGTGGACTTCTCTGTGAGTCCACGACACGTATACGCGCGTAGGAGACCTTCCTGCTCCGAACCCGTCAGCTAACCCGGTAGGCGGAGGAAGGAAAGGAGTACGCCCGCGTGGCGTCCAACCGGCCTGCCCCGACAGCCCCGTTCGTGCCGAGCCAGCGTGACGGCGAGCCCTACGGCTACGGCGACCAGCGCACCGACGAGGGCCCCTGGGAGGAGTGGAATCCCACCGAGGACTCCATCCGCCCGGTACGCGGCCGGCACCGCGTCTCCAAGCAGCGCGGCGGCGGACTCGCCCGCAGCTCCACCGTCCTCGGCGTCGGTGTCATCGCCGCCGTCGGCGCGGGCGGCATGGCCAGCGCCAACACCGGCAAGCCGCCGGTGTCGATCTCGATGCCGGACCTGCCGTCCATCGGCCACCTATTCGACGACTCCTCCGACGGCCCCTCGTCCACCACGGCCTCGCTGGCCCACATCGGCACCGCCTCCGCCACCGACCAGGGCGGCTCCGACGCCGGCGAGGCGCTGCGCAACCGGATCATGGCCCAGGCGGACCGGCAGCAGAGCCAGGTCGACACCAAGGCCACCGTGGCCGCCGTCGCCGCGGCCGAGAAGCAGGCCGACGACGCGGCCGCCAAGGCGGAGAAGGCGGCCGCCACCCAGGCCGCCGACGCCAAGAAGGACGCCGAGGCCGCCGCCGCCAAGAAGGCCGAGGCGGAGCGCCTGGCCAAGCTGGCCAAGCAGTACACGCTGCCGACGACGTCGTACACGATCACCGGGACCTTCGGCCAGCCCGGCTCGATGTGGTCCTCCGGGTACCACACCGGCCTCGACTTCGCCGCCCCCACCGGCACCCTCATCCACGCCATCCACAGCGGCAAGATCACCGGGGCCGGCTGGGCCGGTGCCTACGGCTACCGCACGATCCTCACCCTGGACGACGGCACCGAGCTGTGGTTCTGCCACCAGTCCTCGATCAACGTCACGGTCGGCCAGAAGGTCAGCACCGGCCAGGTCATCGGCCGCGTCGGCGCCACGGGCAACGTCACCGGCCCGCACGTCCACGTGGAGGTCCACCCGAACGGCCAGGCCACCGCCATCGACCCGATGACCTGGCTGCGGAGCAAGGGCCTCAACCCCTGAGGGTCCCCGCCGGGGTTCCGTGCGGCGGGGCCAAGTGTGCTGGGGCCTACGTCCGGTACGGGTTGTGCGCGGGATAGGGCACGGCCGGACAGCCGTAGTAGTCCTGGCCGTAGCCCTGGCCAGGGAGGTGGCCGTGGCCGTAGCCGTAGCCGGGCCAGTAGGGCGCCGGCGCCGGGGCGGACGCGCGGGTCGCGTACTCCAGCGCCGGCCAGGCCACGTCCCTCAGCGCCCACAGCTCGGACAACAGCTCCCGCTCGCGTACGGCGAAGTCGGCCGGCGCCCTGCCCAGCCGCGCCCGGTGCCGCAGGAACGCCAGCGAAGTGGCGCAGGCCTCGTACCGCGCGACCGTCCGTCCGGCGGGCCGGCCGCCGAAGTGGTGCCGGGCGTACTCGCGGGCCATCCGCCGCGCCCGCATCGACCCGAGGACGTACGGCTCGGCCGGGCCAAGCCACCCCGCGAACACATACGCCGGCAGCTCCTCGCGCACGGTGCGCAGCTCCCGCTGCCGGGTCCAGATCGCGAGCCAGGTCAGCAGGCCGAACGCGGGCACCATGAACAGGCCGTAGACGGCGAAGAAGCCGTAAGCGCCGAAGGTCGAGGAGCCGTTCCAGAAGGCGTGCATGCCCATCGCGAGCAGCAGGCCGCCGAGCGGCAGCAGCACGCGCCGGGCGCGCTGTCCGTCCCCCGCGAGCGCGCCGGCGCCGAAGCCGATGCCGGTCAGGACGGTGAACAGGGGGTGGGCGAACGGTGACATCACGATGCGCACGAAGAAGGTGGCGGCGGTGACGGAGGCGATACCGCGGCCGCCGGTGAGCTGGTCGGTGCCGAAGGCCGTGCCCAGGTAGAGGATGTTCTCGGTGAACGCGAAGCCGGTGGCGGTGATCCCGGCTGTCACCACGCCGTCGACGATCCCCGTGAAGTCCCGTCTGCGGAACAGGAAGAGCAGCAGGACGGCCGCCGCCTTCACGGACTCCTCGACGATCGGCGCTATCACCGTCGCGCCGAGGGTGTCGGCGCCGGCCGGGTCCGCCGTGGAGGTGGCTATCCAGTGCGTGGCGAAGCTGTTGGCGACGATCGCGATCAGCGCGGCCGCGCACGCGCCCCACGCGAAGGCGAAGACCAGGTTGCGCCAGGGGCACGGTTCGACCCGGTCCAGCCAGCGGAACGCGGCCGTCAGCCAGGGCACGGGCAGCACGGCCAGCCCCAGTCCGACCAGGAAGCCCTCCGTGCCGGTCTGCCTCCGCACGAGCGCCAGGATGACCAGCCCGGACAGCGCCAGCAGCGTGATCAGTGCGCCGTACCGCACCCAGCCGCGCTGCCACCAGTGCGGGTGCCGGAGGGCGGCGTCGCCGGGTCCGGCGCCGGCGCCGGCTCCGGTGGGAGGTATCGGGTACGGGGCACTGGTGGGCGGCACGGCATCGACCCTAACGGTGACGACAACGAGGGGCTGTTGTCACTGCGCTTCCGGCTGCCCGTCCCGCGGTGACCGGTGGGGTACGCGGCGGAACAGCAGATCACGCACCACATGTCCCTTGTCCAGTCCCTGGCCCTCGAAACGGGTCAGCGGCCGGAACTCGGGGCGCGGCGCGAAACCGCCGTCCGGCTGGGTGTTCTCGAAGTCCGGGTGCGCGTCCAGGACCTCGAGCATCTGCTCGGCGTACGGCTCCCAGTCCGTCGCGCAGTGCACGATCGCGCCGGGCTTCAGCCGGGTGGCGGCCAGCGACAGGAACTCGGGCTGGATCAGCCGTCGCTTGTGGTGCCGCTTCTTCGGCCAGGGGTCCGGGAAGTAGACGCGGAGGCCGTCGAGCGCGTCGGGGGTGAGCATCTCTCGGAGCAGGATGATCGCGTCGCCGTTGCCGACGCGGACGTTGCCCAGTCCGTTGCGGTCGGCGAGGTTGAGCAGGTTGCCCTGGCCCGGGGTGTGCACGTCCACCGCGAGGATGCCGGTGTCCGGGTCGGCGGCGGCCATCTGGGCGGTCGCCTCGCCCATCCCGAACCCGATCTCCAGCACGACGCTCTTCACGCCGCCGAACAGTTCCCCCAGGTCGATGATCCGCTGCCCGTCGATGTCCAGCCCCCACTGGGGCCACAGCCGCTGCAGCGCGTCGGCCTGGCCGGCCGTGACCCTGCTCCGCCGCGGCTGGAAACTGCGGATCCGCCGCTCGAAGTGCGACCCCGCGGGATCCGCCTTCGGCCCGTCCGGAAACCGCGGCTCCCCCTTGGCCCGGGTGTGCCGCACCGACACCCCGGGGACATGCGAGGGCTCCGCCACGACGGGAACGGGCCGGGGGACATCGGAAGAGTTCAAGGAATCAGCCACAGTCCCCCAATTTTACGGCGACCCGCCGACGTCCTGGTCCGAAGGCCCCGGGAGCCTTCTCGTCCCGTGGAGCGGTGGCCCGGAGGCGCCGGGTGCTTTCGCGTCCTGTGGAGTGGTGGCCCGGGGGCGCCGGGTGCTTTCGCGTCCTGTGGAGCGCCAGCCCGGAGGCCCCGGAAGCCTTCACACCCCGTGGAGCGATTGGCCCGGAGGCCCCGGTGCCTTCACGTCCCGCCGGGCACCGGCAATGGGTTCCGTCCTGCCGAGCGACTGACAACGGCCCCCCATCCCCCCGTGGCGGCGGCCATCCGCCCGGCGGCCTGCGGCCTTGGGTGCCCTCTTCATCTCGCGAGTCGGGTGGCGGGTGGGCGAGGTCGGGGGTCCAGGGGGCGGAGCCCCCTGGTGCGGCTGCTACAGGGCGCCCAGCAGGTTCAGCACCCGGCGCGACACCTCCCGGCCGATCGGCAAGGATGCCGTCGCCGCCGGGGACGGCGCGTTCAACACGTGGACGGCCCGAGGCGCCTCCCGGATCAGGAAGTCGTCCACCAGCGTCCCGTCCCGCAGCACCGCCTGCGCCCGCACCCCCGCAGGGGCCCGCACCAGGTCCTCCGATTCCACCGCCGGCAACAGCCTCCGCACCGCCCCCAGGAACGCCCTCTTGGACACGGACCGGGCCAGCTCCCCGGCCCCATATCTCCAGTGCTGCCGGGCGATCACCCACGACCCCGGCCACGCCACCGTCCCGGCCAGCTCCCGGGGCCGTACGACCCCCCACCCGTACCCCTCGCGGGCCAGCGCCGGCACCGCGTTGGGCCCGATGTGGACGCCCCCGTCGATCCCCCGGGTCAGATGCACCCCGAGGAACGGGAACGCCGGATCCGGCACCGGATACACCAGTCCCCGCACCAGCTCCGGCCGGGCCAGCTCGTAGTACTCCCCCCGGAACGGCACGATCCGCACCCCGGGCTCGTCCCCGGTCAGCCGGGCCACCTCGTCGCAGTGCAGGCCCGCGCAGTTCACCAGCACCCGCGCCCGCACGACCTCCCCGCCCGAGGTCAGCACGGCCACGCCCCGCTCCGGCCGCCGGTCCACCCGGACGACCCGCGCGCCGTACCGGATCTCGGCGCCGGAGGCCCGCGCGAGCTGACGGGCGACGCCCACGTAGTCGCACACCCCGGTCGTCCCGACGTGTATCGCCGCGAGTCCGCGCACCTCCGGCTCGTACTCGCCGATCTGCGCGGCGCCCAGCTCCCGCACCGGGATCCCGTTCTCCCGGCCGCGCTGCACGAGTGCGTGCAGCCGGGGCAGCTCCTCCTTCTCGGTGGCCACGATCAGCTTGCCGGTGACGGCGTGCGGAATGCCGTACTCGGCGCAGAACTTCACCATCTCGGCGGCGCCCCGCACCGCGTACCGCGCCTTGAGGGAGCCCGGCCGGTAGTAGATCCCACTGTGGATGACCCCGCTGTTGCGCCCCGTCTGGTGCCGGGCGGGCCCCGCCTCCTTCTCCAGCACGGTCACCCGCGTGCCCGGCGCGGCCCGCGTGACGGCGTACGCCGTGGCCAGCCCGACGATCCCCCCGCCCACGACGAGCACATCACAGTCGTACGCCCCGACCGGCACCGAGCACCACCTCCACTCCCGATAGTGCACTGCGCCACTGACAACGCATCGAAACCCCGGCCCACGGCAGCGCCCCCAAAGGAGCGCGGGGCAGTGTCGATATGGGGCTCCGCCGCGCGGGCGCGAGAAGACGAACGCACCCGCACCCGCGAGATCACCGCAACCCGGCAGACGCGACGCGGCCCCAAGCCAAGCCGCAGCACTACGCCAATGCCATCAGCAACGGCCGCGCCCGCTCCCGCAACTCCACCACCCGGGGCTCGTCCCCGTACGGCTCCAGCCGGTGCAAAAGGTCCTTCACGTACTCCGTGGTCCGCGCCGACGAGATCCGCCCCGCCACCTCCACCGCCCGCACCCCCTGCTCGCAGGCCGCGTCCAGGTTCCCCGACTCCAGCTCGGCGACGGCCGACACGACCAGCCGCAGCCCGTGCGACCGCACGAACTCCTCCGTCGGTTTCGACAGCGCCTGCTCGGTGAAACGCCGCACCTGGCGGGGCGCCTTCAGGTCCCGGTAGCACTCGGCGGCGTCGGCGGCGAACCTGTCGTAGCCGTAGAAGCCGAGCCAGGAGGGATCGTGGTCGCCGTCCCTGGACCGCTCCAGCCACCCCTCCGCCGCCTTCAGCGCCGCGCCGGCCGCCTGCGCGTCCGCCGCGCGCGCGTGCGCCCGCGCCTCGACCAGCCGGAAGAAGCTCATGGTCCGCGCGGTCGCCAGTCCACGGTTGCGTTCGACGGCGGCCTGCGCGAGGTCGACGCCCTCGTCACCGAAGCCGCGGTACGTCGCCTGCAGGGACATCGACGCCAGCACGTACCCCCCGAGCGGTACGTCCGCCGCCGCGCGCGCGAGCCGCAGCGCCTGGATGTAATACCGCTGGGCGGCCTCCTGCTGGCCGGTGTCGAAGGCCATCCACCCGGCGAGCCGGGTCAGTTCGGCGGTGGCCCCGAACAGCGCGCGGCCCACCTCGTCGGAGTAGGCACCGAGCAGCAGCGGCGCCGCCTCCACCCGTAAACACTCCGGGACCATGGACGAACGCCAGTCGCCGCCGCCGTACTTGGAGTCCCAGCGTCTGGCGTCCTCGGCGGCCTCGCGCAGTTTCCCCACGTCGCTGTGGCCGACTTTGATCGGCGCGCCGGAGCCCTCGGCGGTGTTCGCCTCGCGCGCGACCGAGCTGTCGGCGGGGGTTATCAGCCACCGGGAGGCGGGCGTCGCGTACGCGCTCACCGCGAACGACCCGGCCAGCGACTGCCAGATGCCGCCGGAGCCGGCCCGGCGGCCGGCCAGGTCGAGCCGGTACAGCTCCGTCGCCGACCTGACCGCCTGTCCCACGTCGCGGGGGAAGGCGAGGCCCACTTCGGGGGCGGGATCCGCGTCCGCCAGGCCGATCTCGTGGAGCGGCACCGGGCGGCCGAGCTTCTGCCCGATGGCGGCCGCGATGAGGTGCGGCGCCGCTCCCTGCGGCACCATCCCCTTCGACACCCAGCGCGCCACCGAGGTCTTGTCGTAGCGAAGTGTCAACCCGCGTTGGGCGCCAAGGTCGTTGACGCGGCGCGCGAGTCCTGCGTTGCTGATTCCCGCGAGGGCGAGAACGGCGCCGAGCTTTTCGTTCGGCCCGCGTTGCTCCCTGGACATGCGCCACCCCTCGACACAGACGGCTGTCGCGCTGGCATAACCACGCGGCATTCGTAAACCCAGCGTAGTTCGCCGCATCCCAAGCGTTAAGAGGCATTGTTCCGGTTGGCGGGATTGTGGTCCGTACGGCAGTACGGACCTGTACGCACCGTGCACGGCCGCCGGGACGTGCCCCCGGCCGTGTGGCCGTGCGCCCGTCCGTGCGCTCTTCTCCGGCCACCGGGGGAGCGGTTCCATGGCTCGTGCGTGGGTCGGCCCGCTGTACTGGATCCAGCGGGCTGGGGGACACCGCCACCTACATCCCCGCGGGTGGCGGACCGGTCCGGGAGGCGACACCCGCCTCCCGGACTGTGCGCGTCAACTGCCGCCCGTGCGCTGCGCAGAGCCTGTACGGAGCGTGCGCGCGCCTTCTGGCATGCCGATGATTTGGCCGAAAATCGCCCCTGCCGTGGGTGGGTGATTACCGCCCCCACCACGGGACTTGAGGGCGCAGAGGGCGTTCAAAGGGCGTGAATCGGGGGCGCATTCGTATCGTAGCCGGTGGGTACCGTACGGGAGTTCGTGCGTTGCCGGGCACGCGCGCGTGGAAGCGTTCCCCCGATCGAAGGCGGCGCCGGCGGCCCTCCGGAGCGGCCCCTTCATGGCAGCATGGGGTCCGGTTCGTACGGTGCACTGGTTGTCCACGGTCTGTGGAGGCGTCCATGCGGTGGTTGGTGGGATGGAGCAGCACCGCCGCGAGTGCCGCCGGGTTCGCTTCCCCGACCGGTTACGACGGTCCCGCGACCGGATACGGCGGTTCCGCGAACGCGTACGGCGGTTCCGCGAGCGGTTACGGCGGTTCCGGGGGCGTGTCCGGATACGCCGGTTCGGCCGGGGCCACCGGATACGACGGCGAGACCCTGCACCCGGTCGGCTCCCAGCTCCTGTGGGGAGACCCCGACCCGCTGTGGGCCGTCGGCGACTGGCGGCCCGACGAGGTGCGCGTGGTGCGGGCCGACGCGCAGAACCGGATCGCCGTCCTCGGCACCTGCGGGGCCACCGACGAGCAGCTGCGACTGGGCCTGATCGCCGCGCGCGGGGGCGCGCTCAGACACCTGACCAACTGGCCCGGCAGCTACACGGCCGTCGTGCAGGTGGGCCGCCGCATCACCGTGTGCGGCGATCTCGCGGGCGCCCGCCCGGTGTTCCACACCCCCTGGGCCGGCGGCACGGCCTACGCCACCGCAGCCCTGCCGCTCGCCGACCTCATCGAGGCAAACCTCGACTTCGGGCACCTCGCGGCTCTCCTCGCCGCCCCCGACGTACCGGCCGCGCTGCACGACACCACCCCCTACGACGGCGTACGGCGCATCCCGCCGGGGCACGCACTGGTGCTGCGCGCCGGCGCGCGGGAGATCGCCGGGTACGAGCCGGTCGCCTCCCTCGCCGTGGCCGCGCCCCCGGCCGACGCCGACAGCGCGGTGGACGCCGTACGGGACGCGCTCGTGGAGGCCGTGCGCGCCCGGCTGTCGGCCCCCCGGCACGTGCCCGACCTCGACCCCGGCCCGGTGCCCGGCATGGGTCCCGCCGCACGGCGCGCCGCGCGCGGGATGCCGGTTCCGGGGATCGGCGCCGACCTGTCCGGCGGCCCGGCCTCGGGCACGCTCGCGCTGCTGGCCGCCGGACTTCCCGGCATGCCGGGCACCCTGCTGGGCCACGGCACGGGCGCGGGCGAGCGGCTGCTCGCGGTCACCTTCAACGACCTGGCCGTCGGCGGGCGCGAGGCCGAACTCGAACGCGCTGGCGCCCTCGCGGCCAACCCCCGGCTGCACCACGTGGTGGTGACGGGCGCCGAGGAGACCCTGCCATACGCCGACCTCGACGGCCCCCTCACCGACGAACCCGGACCCTCGCTGGTCTCGGCGGCCCGGCACCGCGCCCGGCTCGCCGCCGGCAGCGCCGACCACTTCACCGGGCACGGCGCCCGGCAGGTCCTGGACGCCCACCCGGCCCGCCTCGCCGACCTTCTGATGGACCGCCAACGGCGCCATCTGGTCCGCCCGGTCGCCGCGCTGACCAAGGCCGACGGGTCGGTGATGGTCCCCGCGCGCGTGTACAGCGCGGCCCGGCGGCTCGCGCGCACCCCGTACCGGGCGGGCGTGGAGGCGCTCGCCGAGCGGCTGATGCGGCGCCGCTTCGACGAGCCGCACGGCGCGGTCGGCGCGTCCCTCGCCGCGCTGACCTGGGCGGGACCGGGTCCGGCCGCACGCTGGATGACGGGGGAGGCATTGGCTGAAGTATCGGTTCTGCTCCAGGGGTCGCTGAACCGGTCCGCGCTCGGCCCCGGACTGCGCCCCGGCGACTACCGCGCGCGGGCGGCACTCGCCCGGTCCGCCGCCGACCTGCGCGTCCTCGAACAGGCCGCCGAGATCCGCTCCCAGCGGCTGCATTCGCCCTTCCTCGACAACCAGGTCGTCCGGGCCTGCCGCGCCCTCCCCGAGGCCCTGCGCGTCAAGCCCGGCGCCCGCTCCGCGATCCTCCGCACGGTCCTGCAGGGCGCCGGCGTCAGCGACCTCCCGCCCGGCTGGGGCACCCCGTCCCACGCGTCCTCGGCAGCGGCGGCGCGCGCGGGCCTGCGGCTGGCCGCCGACACCCTGATGGACCTGTTCACCACGCCGCTGCTGGCGGAGGCCGGCCTGGTCGAGGCCCGCGTGGTCCGCCAGGCGGTACGGGCGACCGCCGACGGCGACCCCCTGCCCCTCGACGGGCTCGCCGACCTTGTCTCCCTGGAACTCTGGCTGCGCCGCCTCCTGGCCCGCAGGGGCACCTGCTGGACCGGTACCCCGGCCCGCGCCCGCGCGGTCCCCTCCGGGATCACCCCGAGAAGGGGAGCACTGGCACCGGGGGTGTGAAGGCGCGTACGCGGGTGTGAGGGGCGCGTATCGGGCTGTGCTCCGGGCCGCGTTCAGGAGTCCTGTCGCGCCCCCGAGTCGACGGGGGCTGCCCGGCACCGGACCGGTTGCCGGCCGGAACGGAGTCCGCGAGCCCCGAGCTGCACGTTGGCCACTCCATGCATGCTCGGTTCTGCGCGAAACGTGCTTGCTTATTGCATGTATGAGCGACGGTGGAGCAGGATGTGGGCGCCATGTCGGTCCTGACGTGTCCCAGACGGGAGTTCCCGTGTTCGAGAGAGCCCGCACCACGCGCAGACGTCCACCCGCCACGCCCCGCCCCGGCGCCGCGGCACCCCGCCGAACGGCCCGAGGGCGCAGCGCACTGGCGCTCGCGGCCGCCCTGTCCGCACTGACCCTCGGCGGTCTGGCCGCGCCGGCCGCCGCCGAGTCGCCCACGGACGCCGCGTACCCGAACCTCGCACCGACGCCGCCCATGGGCTGGAACAACTGGTCGTACTACGGCTGCGACATCAGCGAGGCCACCGTCCTCGCCAACGCCCGCGCCCTGGTCTCCTCGGGACTGGCCGCCAAGGGCTACGACACCGTCACCACCGACGACTGCTGGATGAGCCACAGCCGGGACGCCGACGGAAACCTCGTCGCCGACCCCCAGCGCTTCCCGCACGGCATGGCCTACATCGGCGATCAACTGCACGCCATGGGACTGAAGTTCGGCATCTACGAGGACGCCGGCACCTCCACCTGCGGCGGCTACCCCGGCAGTTACGGGCACATCCAGCAGGACGCCGACCTCTTCGCCCGGTGGAAGGTCGACTACCTGAAGCTGGACGGCTGCAACGTCCCCGTCCCCGCCGGACAGAGCGCCGACGACGTGTACCACGGCATCTACGGCGACATGAGCCGGGCGCTGCTCGCCACCGGGCGGCCCATCGTCTTCTCGGTGTCCGCGCCCGCCTACTTCGAGGGCGGCAGCGACTGGCACCACGTCATCTCCTGGTCCGCGCAGGTCGGCAACCTGTGGCGGGAGGGCCGCGACATTGCCATGGAGCCCGGTTCGGCGCGCGGCAAGTGGTCGTCGATCAAGTACAACTACGGCTACAACGTGCAGCTGGCGGACCTGCAGAGTCCGGGCCGCTGGAACGACCCGGACTTCCTCCTCGCCGGCCAGTCCCGGCTCACCGGTGACGAGATCCGCAGCCAGATGTCCCTGTGGTCGGTCATGGCGGCCCCGCTCATCTCCAGCACCGATCTGACGAAGGCCTCGCCCGACGCCCTCTCGGTGCTCGGCAACGAGGACGTCATCGCGGTCGACCAGGACGCCAAGGGCATCCAGGGCCGCATCGTCGGCCACGGCGACGGCTACGACGTGCTGTCCAAGCCCCTCGCGAACGGCGACCGCGCGGTCGCCCTGTTCAACTCCTCCGACGAGGCACGGACCATCACCACCACGGCCACCGAGGCAGGGCTGCCGGCCGGGACGTCGTACCTGCTCAAGGACCTCTGGTCGAAGAAGACCACGCAGACCACCGGCACCATCGCCGCGAACCTGCCCCCGCACGCCACCGCGCTGTACCGGGTCCACGCCGGCCCCGCGCACCGCACGCAGCCCGCCACCGCGATCACCTGGACCCGGGCCGGCGGGGACGACGGCACGGCATCCACCTGGAAGGTGAGCCTCGCCGACCACGGGCCGACCGGCCTCACCCGGGCCCGGCTGGCCGTGGACGCGCCCGACGGGTGGGCCGTCAGCCCCTCGACGGCCTCCCTCGGCCGTGTCGGGCCCGGCACCGCGAAGAGCGTCACCGTCACCGTGAAGGGTCCCGACGCCAAGCCCGGCACGACGGTCAGCACGCTGACCGCGACGGCGGACTACCGCGCGGGCGGCGCCGGTACGGGGACCGTTGCCGGTCGGGCATCGGTCGTCACCGACGTGCCCTACCCCAGCCTCGCCGCCGCCTTCGACAACACCGGCATCACCAGCGAGTCGGCGCCCCCGGCCCCGGGCAACTACACCACCGGCGACTTCGACGGGGACGGCGACACCTACTCGGCCCAGGCGCTCGCCGCGGCCGGTGCGACGCCGGGCGCCGAGATCAGCAAGGGCGGCGTGACCTGGACCTTCCCCGACAGCGCGCCGGGCACCCCGGACAACGTCGCCGCCGCGGGGCAGTCCATCACCCTGACCGGCAGCGGCTCGGAGCTGTGGTTCCTGGGCGCCGAGGCCGGGTTCACCTCCGGCCAGGTCAAGGTGACGTACACCGACGGCTCCACCGGCACCGGCAGCCTCGGCTTCCCCAACTGGTGCTGCACCGACGGCACGGAGTACGGCGCGACCACCGTCGTCACCACCGACCACCGCAACACCCCGGCCGGCCCGGCCAACTACGGCATCGGCTACAAGCTCTTCGGCAACCCGGTCCCGCTGACCCCGGGCAAGACCGTACGCACCGTTACCCTCCCGGACGCCGACCAGATCCACGTGTTCGCGATCAGCGTGCGGTGAGGTGCACCTCGCCGTGAGCCGATGATGCGGCGTGCTCCGGTGGGGGTGCGCCGCACAGCACAGGCAGGCGGGGCAGCCGATCCCGGCCCGAGGGCTGCCGGGCCGGGACAGCCGATCCCGGCCCCGCAGCCCTTGGCCGCAAACTCCCGTGCCCCATCCCCACCACCCGGTGACAATGGCCCCGTGCGGTACAGAATCCTGGGCGTGGCCCGAGCGACGGACGACCACGGCGACCCCCTGTCCCTCGGCGGCCCCCGGCTCCGCGCCCTCCTCACCGCCCTGGCCCTGCGCCCCGGCCGCACCATCACGTCCGGCACCCTGATCGACGAGATCTGGTCCGGCGACCCGCCCCAGGACGCCCTCGCCGCCCTCCAGGCCCTCGTCGCCCGGCTCCGGCGCACCCTCGGCCGGGACACCGTCACCTCCACCCCGGGCGGCTACCGCTTCGAGGCCGCCGAGGACGACATCGACCTGCACGTCTTCGAACGCCTCACCCGCACCGGCACGAAGGCCCTCGCCGCGAACGACCCGGCCACCGCCCACCGTGCCCTCACCGACGCCCTCGCCCTCTGGCAGGGCCCGGCCCTCGCCGACCTCCCCGACCGTACGGCCGCCACCCGCCCCGAGGCGCTCCGCATGGAGGCGACTCGCGCCCGCGCAGCCGCGGCCCTCGACCTCGGCCGCGCCGGGGACGTCGTACCGGAGCTGACGGAACTGACCACGGCCCACCCCTACGACGAAGCCCTGCACGCCCTCCTCATCCGCGCCCTGCGCGACACCGGCCGGCCCGCCGACGCCCTCGCCGCGTACGAGTCCGCCCGCCGCACCCTCGCCGACACCCTCGGCGCCGACCCCGGCCCGGAACTCCAGGCCCTGCACGCCTCTCTGCTGCGCCCGCAGGCCCAGGCCACCCCCGCCGCCCCGCCGCTCGCCCCACCGCCCGAACGAACCGGCAACCTGCGTCCACGCCTTACCTCTTTCGTGGGGCGGGAACCCGAACTCGACGCCATTCGTTCTGATATGCACAGGGCCCGCCTCGTCACGCTCACCGGACCGGGCGGCTCGGGAAAGACCCGCCTCGCCGAGGAGGCCGCCGCAGGGCTGCCCCAGGCATGGCTGGTCGAGCTGGCCCCGCTCGACCGGCCGGAGGCGGTGCCCGGCGCGGTGGTCAGCGCGCTCGGTCTGCGCGAGACCGTGCTGCTGCCCCACGACCTGGCGACCCCGCAGGCCGACCCCACGGCCCTGCTCGTCGAGTACTGCGCCGCGCGCGGCCAGCTCCTGATCCTTGACAACTGCGAACACGTCATCGGCGCGGCAGCCTCCCTCGCCGAGACCCTCCTCACCCACTGCCCGGGGCTCACGATCCTCGCCACCAGCCGTGAACCCCTGGGCGTCCCCGGCGAGTCGGTGCGCCCGGTCGAACCCCTCGTCCCCGAGCAGGCGCACCGCCTCTTCACCGAGCGCGCCACCGCCGTCCGCCCCGACGCCGAGGCCGTGCTCCGTGACACCGAGGCCGTGGCCGAGATCTGCCGCCGCCTGGACGGCCTGCCCCTCGCCATCGAACTCGCCGCGGCCCGGCTCCGGCTGCTCACCCCGCGGCAGATCGCCGACCGGCTCGACGACCGCTTCCGCCTCCTCACCTCCGGGAGCCGCACGGTCCTGCCCCGCCAGCAGACCCTGCGGGCCGTCGTCGACTGGTCCTGGGAGCTGCTCGACGAGCGGGAGCGCGGTGCGCTGCGCGAGGTCTCGGTGTTCGCCGGCGGCTGGGACCTCGCGGCGGCCGAGGCCGTGTGCACCGGCCCGGCGGCGGAGCTGATCGGCGCGCTCGTCGACAAGTCCCTCGTCGTCGCCGCCCCCGACGGCCCGGACAGCACCGGCGGCATGCGCTACCGCATGCTGGAGACCATCCACGAGTAC
Organism: Streptomyces sp. NPDC047028; assembly: GCF_040644095.1. Lineage (NCBI taxonomy): Bacteria > Bacillati > Actinomycetota > Actinomycetes > Kitasatosporales > Streptomycetaceae > Streptomyces > Streptomyces sp. NPDC047028. The sequence continues at coordinate 11,396 of NZ_JBEYVS010000017.1, read as the reverse complement.
GCCGGCGAGCGTGCGGCCGAACTCCCCGACGCGCGCGCCGCCGCCGAACGGCGCCACCGCGCGTGGGTGCGCGCCCTCGTCGAGGAGGCGGAGCCCCGGCTGCGCTCGGCGGCCCAACTGCCCTGTATCGACCGCCTGGAGAGCGAACTCGACAACATCCGCGCCGCCCTGGACCGCGCGGTCCAGGGCGGCGACGAGGCGGAGGCCGTCGCGATCGTCCTCGCCATGGGCTGGTTCTGGTGGCTGCGCAACTACCGCCAGGAGGCCGTGGAGTGGATCGACCTGGTGCTCCGCCTGGGCATCGCGCTGGACACCCGGCGCGGGCAGGCGCCCCCGGGGAGCCCACTGTCCGAGCTGGTCGAGAGGGCAGACCAGGTCGGTGCCTTCCTCGCGGCGGACGACGATGCCGGTCATCCGCTGGGCGAGCGGCGCATGGACCTGCGGATGCTCTACCTGTTCATGACGTCCGAGACCGGCACCGCCGAGCTGCTGAACGACCCGCGGGCCCCGGAATACATCGCGCGCGTGCGGATCGCCTACGAGCGCGGCGGACCACAGGCCGCCCGGCTCCCGGGCATCGTCTGGCCGCTGACCGCCTACTACCTGGGCGGCCCGGCGGACGTCGGCCCCGACATGTCCGCGTCGGTCGCCAACTGCCGGACGTACGGAGGCGACTGGGAGGTCGGCGTCACCCTGATGTACCGCACGCACATGGTCGTCGACTCGCCCGGCAACCTGCGCGGCGTCGACGAGGACCTCGCCGAGCTGCGCTCGCTCAGCCGCCGCGTCGGGGACCGCTGGATGCGCGCCCAGGTGTGCAGCGCGGCCGGCGAGGCGGCCATGGCGCGCGGCAGGTTCGAGGACGCGCGTGGTGAGTACGAGGAGGCGCTGCGACTCGCCTACGAGGTGGGCGCGTACGCCGAGTCGCCGTTCCTGCTGGCCCGGCTCGCCGACGTGGCCCACCGCTCGGGTGACCGCGCGGCCGCCCTGGCCGCCCTGGACGAGGCGGGCTCGGCCGCCGACCGCTACGGGGTGGTGGAGTCCCGTGCCTTCGTCCAGCTGATGCGGGCGCGCATCGCCGTGCACGACGGGGACCTGCCGCTCGCGCGGGCGCTGTTCGACGGCACCCGGGCGATGGCGGCCGCCGGCACCCCGCCCCCGCAGTTCGAGGCGGAGCTGCGCGGGCTCGACGCCCTCATCACGGCCGGCGAGCTGGGCCCGGAACACGGTCTCATTGTCGTGACCGCCGCGCTGCGGGACGCGGTGGAGCAGCGGTGCGCCGAGGCGGTCACGGCGGCCCTGGTGGACATCGCCGCCGACCTGGTCGCCCGGCTCGACGATCTGCCGGGCGCGGTACGGCTGCTGGCGGCCGCCGACCACTGGCGCGACGGCAACCCGCGCCCCGAACCGGACCGCGCCCGCGCGGCCCGCGTCGACGCGGCAGCACGTGCGGCGATGTCCCCGCAGCGGTACGCGGCCGAACGCGCCCGGGGCGCGTCGTCCGAACCGGCGGACGTTCTACGGGACCTGGACCGGCCGGCGCCGCACCCGGCCGACGGGGAGAGCGGGGACCGGCCCTAGCGGCAGGTGAAGCGGGAGTCGGCCCAGTCGGCCAGTGCCGCCCGGTCGAAGGCGTTGCTGTGCGGTGCGACGACGAGCGTCACGGTACGGCGGCCGGTCAGGTCCACGTGCACCGGTACGGCCGCATCCCGGCCCTTGACCATGCCGGACTCCCACAGCCGCGCCCCGTCGGCGTACACGGAGAAGGAGACCTTGCCGAGCCCGAGGGTCAGGTCGTCCACACCGGCGAGCGCGTCGTAGGCGGTGCACGAGCGGTTGAGGTCGATGGTGACGGAGGAGTCGCCGCGGACGGTGACACCGCGCGCGTACTGCTTGCCGCCGACGGACATGCCGTAGCGCCGCCACACCCAGCTGCTCTCGCGCAGCCGCATCTCGGGCCGGGTTCCGTCGCCACCGATGTCGTAGCGCAGGTCACTCCACTGGTACACGACGGGCGCAGGCGGGGGAGGCGGCGTCGGGGTGGGCGTGGGTGTCCGGGTGGGCGCGGGCTTCGGCGGCGGTGTCGGGGTGGGCGTGGGCTTCGGGGGCGGTGTCGGTGTGGGACTCGGGGTCGGCCGTAGCGCCGGCTTGGGCGGCGGGGGCGGGGTGGGCCGCGGGGCGAGGACCACCGGTTCGGGCTTCGGCGCGGCCTTCGGCGGGGTGGGCGGCTTCTTCGACGGCGTGGGCGCGGGGGGCGTCTGCCGGACGATCGGCGCGGGTGGCGCCGGCTCGGCCACCTTGGCCGGATGGCTGTCGTTCACCAGGGCCAGTGCCACAGCGGCGGCGGCCACCGTGACCACCCCGGCGGCGATACCCGCCTTCACCGGCGCGCCCAGCCCCTCCGCGGCGACGGCACCGCCCGCGCCGCCGGCCCCGCCGGACGAGCCGCCGGCCGCGGCCGCAGCGCCCGCGGCGCCGGCCCCGGCGCCACCGGCGACGAGCCCGAGCGCCTTCGCGTATCCGGCGGCCCCGAACCAGCCGATGACCGCGACCGGAACGACGGCGGGGATGCCGCTCGCCACTTCCTCGATCTGCGCGGCGGCCAGCCGGCAACGGGCGCACTCCTCCAGGTGCTTGCGCAGCCCCCGCTCGGCGCGGACGCGCAGCTTGCGGCGTGCGTAGGTGCCGAGCTGGTCGGCGTAGCGGGCGCACTCCTCGTCGCCGGTGAGGGTGGCGCTGACGTGGGCCTGCAGATAGGCCTGCTTCAGGCCCTCACGGGCGCGGCTGGCCAGTACGCGCGTGCCGTTGGCGTCCAGACCGAACAGGACGGCGACCTCGCTCGGGGACTCGTCCTCCACCTCGGTGTGCCACAGCACGGCCTGCCAGCGTTCGGGCAGCGAGTGGAAGGCCCGCATCGCCATGGACTGCTCGGCCTCGTGCAGCGCGCGGACATCGGCGCCGAGGTCCAGCGTGTCGTCGTCGGCCACCTCGGAGGCGCCGCAGGCCTGCTGGGCGAAGACGGCGAAGTCGTCGACGAGTTGCTCACGCTTGGCGGACTTGGTCCAGTGCGCGGCGACCCGGCGCACGGAGGTGAGCAGGTAGGCGCGCACGGCGTGCTGCGGACCGGATCCGCCGCGCACGGCCTGCAGCATGCCGGCGAAGACCTCGGCCGTCAGGTCGTCGGCGGTGTGCCCGTCCCGGCAGCAGGTCCGCGCGTATCGCCGCACGGCGTCCGCGTGCCGCCGGTACAACTCCTCGTAGGCGGAGTCGTCCCCGCCCCGCATCCGCCCGATCAGCTCCCCGTCCGCCGCCGGTACCTCCCGCGGCGGCAGCACGCTCCCCTCCCGCTGAGCGGGAACGCTCTCTTCCCCGTCCCGGCGAAAGGACTCCCGCCGCCCGGAGACGCCTGGACCGAAGGAGGGCTGGTCATCGGCCGGCCCCCGCTGCCCGAAGGGGGGCCGGTCACTCGCAGGCCCCTGCTCACCGGAAGGACGCCGGTCATCCGCAGGACCCCGCTGGCCAGAAGGACGCCGGTCATCCGCGGGGCCCCGCCGACCGGAGACAGCACGGCCGTCGGCGGAATCCTGCTCACTGGAGGAACCGTGGCCGTCGCCGCGCTCCCGGGCACCGCCGGAACCCGGCCCACGGGACGGTCCGCGTCCGCCCTGGCTGGGCACCTGCGGCGACCCCAGCCCGGAGGCCTCGCCCTCGCCGCGTGACTCGTCAACGCCCATCCCGGAAAGCCCCCGACACCGGCCCAGCCCAACCCATCAACCCATCACGGCTCAGCCTGCCACATCCCCCTCCCCCGGGACCCCCACTCCCACCCGCATCCACCCGTCCGAGGACCCACACCCCACCCAGTACGGAAACCCACTCGAACGAGCACCCTCCGCCCGAACCGGCCAGCCGACCCCCGCAGACACCGGCCGCACCCCACAGGGGCCACCCACACTCAACCGTGAGAGCCGCAACTACCCCGCAGGCTCGCCGCGCCGAGGGGCCGCCGTCTCGGATCCGGCGGCCGCCAACGGTGATCCTGCCCTGCGGAAGCCACTCGCACCGGACCGTGAAAGCCGCAATTGTCCGACAGGCCGCCGCCCCCGAGCCGGCGGCCGCCGACGGTGACTGCGCCCCACAGGGGCCACCCGCACCCGACCGTGAAAGTTGCACGGGTGGTGCGGGTGGAAACAGAATCCCGTCGAAGGCGGGGCCGGCCTCAGGCGGGCCGGGACCGCAGGCCCTCCAGGAGGATGTCCAGCAGCCGCCCGGACGCCGCCGCCTGCTGCGCCGCATCCGGCAGGGAGGGCGCCGCCGTGGCGATCACGAGCAGCACGTCGGCCACGGACACGTCCGCCCGCAACGCCCCCGCGCCCCGAGCGCGGTCGACCAACTGCCCGACCACGTCGAGCAGCGCGGCGACCCCGCTGTCCTCGGCCTCCCCGCCCAGTTCCGAGCCGAGCACCGAAGGCTCCGGCACCAGCCGCAACTCGGCCGCCCCGGAAGCCCCCGGCTGCGACCGCTGCGCCGGCACCCGAGCCTCCTCGGCCGCCCCGGCCCCGGCCTCGGCGCCCACCTCGGGCTCCGCCTCGGCGACCCCGACCCGCAGCACCTGCGGCGGCAGCAACCGCCCCGCCCCCGACGCCACGGACGTCCGCAGGAACCGGGACAGCGCCGACCACGGCTCGTCCTCCTGCCCCAGCGCCGTCCGCGCCTGCTCGGTCAGCCGTGCGGTCTCCTCCTCGGCTATCCGCCGTACGAGGACGTCCTTGCTCGGGAAGCGCCGGTACACCGTGCCGACACCCACCCGGGCGCGCCGCGCCACATCCTCCATCGGCGCGCCGTACCCCAGCTCGCCGAACACCTCACGTGCCGCACGCAGCACGTGCTCCAGATTGCGCTGTGCGTCCACCCGCAGCGGCGTCGTCCGCGCGTCCGCGCGCCCGTTCGCCGCCGAGGCGACACCCGCCCCGGCGACTGCCGAGGCGACACCCGCGGTGTGCACCGCCCGGCCGCCGCCGTCACTCACCACGGCCGCCGCCGTCGCGGATGCCCAATGCGTCGTGTCCTGAACATGCATGTGTTTCCCCCGGTACATGACGTCTCCCCCCGGAGACTCCCCGTCACTGAATCAGGGATGCACGGAAAGCGGCATCGGTCCCGAGCGGATCCGCCCGTCGCGAACCCGTTCGACCACATTCCCTACACCCCGTCGACACACGAACATAGTTGAGAGGGGGTCAATTCAGAAGGGGGAGGTTCCGCACAGAGCGCCCCCCGATCGGAGTACGGGGCAGGTAAGTCCCGATTCCACACCTTCGCTCCCCCTCGTCCGCCCCCGCTGACCTGCCCCCTTTCGTCCACCCCCGGGGCCGCGCCCGGCCGCACGCACACACGCTCGCCGGTCACACAAATTGCCGGGGCTGTGGACAAACACCAGAGACGGGTGCGTCATGGGATGGTGAAGGAACGTGCGCGCATTCTCGTTGTCGGTGGCGGCTACGTCGGGATGTACACGGCGCTGCGGCTGCAACGGACGCTGAAGAACGAGCTCAGGCAGGGCACCGTCGACATCACTGTCGTCACTCCCGACCCCTATATGACGTACCAGCCGTTCCTTCCCGAAGCGGCCGCCGGTTCGATCTCCCCCCGCCATGTCGTCGTACCGCTGCGCCGCGTGCTGGACCAGTGCCACATCATCGTCGGCGAGGTGACCTCCATCGACCACGCGGTGCGCACCGCCGCCCTCAAGACGCTCGCCACCGAGGAGGAGGGCCGGGCCACCGAGCTGATCACCTACGACGAACTCGTCCTCGCCCCCGGCTCGATCTCCCGCACCCTGCCCGTCCCCGGCCTCGCCGAGCACGGCGTCGGCTTCAAGACCGTCGAAGAGGCCATCGGCCTGCGCAACCACGTCATCGAGCAGATGGACATCGCCTCCTCCACCCGCGACCCCGCGATCCGCGACGCCGCCCTCACCTTCGTGTTCGTCGGCGGCGGCTACGCCGGCGTGGAGGCGCTCGGCGAACTGGAGGACATGGCCCGCTACACCGCCCGCTACTACCACAACCTCCGCCCCGAGGACCTGAACTGGATCCTCGTGGAGGCCGCCGACCGCATCCTCCCCGAGGTCGGCGAGGAGATGGGCCGCTACACCGTCACCGAACTGCGCCGCCGCAACATCCAGGTCCTCCTCGGCACCCGCCTGGAGTCCTGCGTCGACCGGGTCGCCGTCCTCAGCGACGGCCGCCGCTTCCCGACCCGTACGGTCGTGTGGACCGCCGGCGTCAAACCGCACCCCCTGCTCGCCGCCACCGACCTGCCGCTCACCGACCACGGCCGGCTGAAGTGCACCGCCGAACTCGCCGTCGACGGCGCCGCACACGCCTGGGCCGCCGGCGACGCCGCCGCCGTCCCCGACGTCACGGCCACCGAGCCCGGCACGCTGACCGCGCCCAACGCGCAGCACGCCGTACGCCAGGCCAAGGTCCTCGGCGACAACATCGCCCACGCACTGCGCGGCGAGCCCCTGAAGACGTACGCGTACAAGTACGTCGGCTCCGTCGCCTCCCTCGGCCTGCACAAGGGCGTCGCCCAGGTCTACGGCCGCAAGCTGAAGGGCTACCCTGCGTGGTTCATGCACCGCGTCTACCACCTCAGCAGGGTGCCCACCTTCAACCGCAAGGCCCGCGTCCTCGCCGAATGGACCCTCGCCGGACTGTTCAAACGGGAGATCGTCTCGCTCGGCTCACTCGAACATCCCCGAGCGGAGTTCGAACTCGCGGCCGGTGGAAAGCCTCCTCACAGCCCCTCGGACGACCCGAAGGGGTCGTCCTGACCGGACCGCGGAACTCCACGGCCCGCTGAGGCGTCTGACGGATGCCGCCGCGGCCCGCACCTGCCAGACTGCCCCACGACCTTGGACGGGCACCCGCCCGTTCCTCAGCACCCACGAGGCTTTCCCCACTGTGAACTTCACGCGCTGGAGCGCCCGGCTCCCCGGAACACAGCGCCGCGCCGCCGCGCGGACCGACGAGCAGGCGGTCCCTGCGGACCGGCGGGGAGAAGGCTCGGTACCCGCGGCCCGCGTCGAACAGCTGACCGACATCGATATCGACCCGGGCGCCGGCACCGGCACCGCCGTCGGCACCCTGCCGACCGGCCCGGCCGTCGACCAGCTGCCCGCGCGCGACGTCCTCGACCGCGTACCCGCCCTGGTCGCCCTCGTCCACGGCCCCGACCACCGCATCGCCTACGTCAACGACGCCTACACGGCGGCCTTCGGCGTACGGCCCCTGGGCGCGCCGGCCCGCGAGGCGCTCCCCGAACTCGCCGAACTCGGTCTGCTGCCGCTGCTCGACCAGGTGCTGCGCAGCGGCAAGCCGCGCACCCTGAAGTCCCGCAAGGCCGTCGACGGCCGCTCCTACACCTTCACCTGCACCCCTGCCGCCGACGGCACGCGCGGCACCGGCGACAGCGGGGACCGGGACGGGGGCGGGGCGGTGCTCGTCTTCGCCACCGATGTCACCGACCACGCCGAGGCCGCCGAACGCCTGCGCGCCAGCGAGCGCCGCCAGCGCGAGACGGCGGTCACCCTCCAGCGCTCCCTCCTCCCGCAGGAACTGGAACAGCCCGACGACCTGCGCATCGCCGCGACCTACCAGCCCGGCGGCACCGAAGCCGCGGTCGGCGGCGACTGGTACGACGTCATCACCCTCGGCGGCGGCCGCACCGCGCTCGTCATCGGCGACGTCATGGGCCGGGGCGTGCGCGCCGCCGCGGTGATGGGCCAGCTCCGTACGGCGGTCCGCGCGTACGCCCGCCTCGACCTGCCCCCGCACGAGGTGCTCCAGCTCCTCGACGGCCTCGCCGCCGAGATCGACGCCAACCAGATCGCCACCTGCGCGTACGCCATCCACGACCCCAACGAGGGCCGCCTGGTGTACGCCTCCGCCGGCCACCTCCCGATCCTCGTCCGTGACGAGAACGGCACGGTCCGGCGCGCCGACGAGCCCACCGGGCCGCCGCTCGGCACCGGGGGCTGGATGCACGCGTCCGGCTCGATCCCCCTCGGCCCCGGCGCGACGGCGGTCCTCTACACCGACGGCCTCGTCGAACGCCGCAACGAGGACCTGGACGAGGGCATCGCGGCGCTGGAGCGGGCCCTGTCGGGAGCGACGGGGAGCCCGCAGGTCGTCTGCGACCGCCTCGTCCGCTCGGCCGGCGTCACCGCCGACCACGACGACGACGTCGCCGTCCTCGTCCTGCAGCATCCCGCGTGGAGCGGCCCCGAGGGCGAACTGTTCCGCAACGCGGCGCTGGAACTCCTCGGCGGGGTGGAGGCGGCGCCGCGCGCGCGGGCGTTCGCCTCCGGCGTGCTGACCAGCTGGCGGTTCCCCGCCGAACTCCACGATCTGGGGGTGCTGGCCGCGAGTGAGCTGGTCGCCAACTCGCTCCAGCACGGGACGCCGCCCATGCGGTTGCGGCTCCGCCGCACCGACCGGCGCCTGATCATCGAGGTGACCGACGGCAACGATCATCTGCCCCGGCGCCGGCAGGCGGAATTGGCCGACGAGTCCGGGCGCGGGATCGCCATCGTCGCCACGATCGCCAGCCACTGGGGTTCCCGTAGGACGCCCGGCGGCGGCAAGGCCGTCTGGTGCGAGTTCCTCCTGCCGAGAGCTTGACCAACCCGGGTGCGGGTCGCCTTCCGGCGTGGGTCCGTCGTGGCTGGTCGCGCAGTTCCCCGCGCCCCTTCAGGGCGCTTTCAGGGCGCTGCCCCGCCGGGCCGTCGTCCGCCTGCGGGCGCGTCGTGGCCGCTCGCGCAGTTCCCCGCGCCCCTGACGGGGCACGTACTCAGCTGCGTGCGGGAGTGCCTCCCCCAGTGCCTAAAGGGCCTGGGGGGGACCCCCGGCGAGCGCCGGTGAGCGGGCCCACCCCGGCCCGCCGAGGTGCCGGTGCGCCTACGCCTCCGCGGTGACCGGTTCCACCGAGGGGCCTCGGGCGATCACGCGGCTGCGGTAGAGCCATGGCCTGTCCTGGGCCGGAGACAGGTGCCGCCCGAGGCGTATGGCGAGCGCGCTGATGCCCAGCGACACCAGCAGGAACGTCACGACGTACGGCCCGTGCAGGGACGCCGCCAGCGGACCCCCCACCGCCGGCCCCACGGCCAACGCCAACTGCTTGACCAGCGCGAACACCGAGTTGTACTGCCCGGCCAGCCCCTCCGGCGCCAGATCCGCCACCAACGGCGCGACCGTCGGAGACAACATCGCCTCACCCAGCCCGAACAACGCGTACGTCGACACGAACGCCGCCGTCGCCATCTCCTGGCTGCCGTGCCCGAGCCCCGCGTACCCCGCGGTCACCCAGGCCACCGCCCAGATCAGCCCCACACCGGCGATCACCCGCGACCGCCGCCGCCGCTCCACGAACTTCAGCACCGCGAACTGCGCGACCACGATCATCATCGTGTTCGCCGCCAGCGCCGTCCCCAGCGCGGACGTCGATATCCCGGCCGCCTCGACCCCGTACGCGCTCAGACCCGACTCGAACTGGCCGTAGCACGCGAAGAACAGCACGAAGCCCAGCACACACAGCTGCACCATCGCACGGTTGCCCAGCAGCCGCTTCCAGCCGCCCTTCGCAGCCGACCCGGCCGGCGCGTCCTCGATCCGCGGCGAGTGCGGCATCCGCACCGTCGACATCACGACGACCAGCACCAGGAACATCGCCGCCTCGATCGCGAACAGCAGCGTGAAGGAGGAGACCCGCGTCGTGTCGACGAGGTGGCCGCCTATGAGCCCGCCCACGCCCAGTCCGAGGTTCTGCAGGAAGAACTGCGTCGCGAACGCCCGCGACCGGGTGTCCGCCGAGGAGCAGTCCACGATCATCGTCGCGAGCGCGGGCTGCATCACGGCCTGCCCGGCCCCCAGCGCCGCCGCCGACAGCAGCACCGCCACGGCGTTCCCCGCGAGCCCCAGGCTCAGCGCGCCCAGTGCGGCAAGGACCAGGGCGGCGAGCAGGACCGGCAGGGGGCCGCGCCGCACGATCGCCCGGCCGGCGAACGGCAGCACGATCAGCGCGGCCACGGCGAAGACGGCGAGCACGAGTCCCGCCGTCATGGCCCCCAGCCCCCGCACCTGCGCCACGTAGACGTACAGGTAGGGGACCGTGAAGCCGAGCCCGAAAGCGCTGAGTGCGTTGCCCACGTGGATCCGGCGCATCGCTGCGCCCGTCGCCCTGGTCACGTTCACCTCTTCCACAAGTGAGTGAAGCCTTAGGAGTGAAGACTTCAAAGCTAAAGTTCGAAGCTAAAGACTACACACCGAAGGACTTCAAGGCAAAGTCGCCGCGTGCGATACTTCGGCCATGGCCGAGACCCCCGGCGTCACGGAGCCGACGCTCGAAGAACAGATCGCCGCCTACCAGCGCGAGTTCCAGGACCTCGACCCCCAGGTCGAGAAGATCGTGTCGGCGCTGTCCCGCCTGAACCGCCGTATGAACGTCGCGTACGGCCGTCAGACCGCCGACCTCGGCATCAGCAACGCCGAGTGGGAGGTGCTCAAGGCCCTCGTGCTGTCCGGCGCCCCCTACCGCCTGGGCCCCAGCGACCTCGCCAAGCGGCTCGGCCTCACACCTGCCGCCATGACGCACCGCATCGACCGCATGGTCACGGAGGGCCTCGTCACCCGCGAGCGCGACGAGTCCAACCGGGTCAGGGTCATCGTCGAGCTGACGCCCGAGGGCCGCGAGAAGTGGCTGGAGGCGATGCGCCTGGCGACCGTCTTCGAGGAGGACCTGCTCCAGGACCTGACCCCCGCCGAGCGGGCGGTCCTCGGCGAGGTCCTGACCAGGCTCCTGCGCCGCGTCGAGCACGCCCAGCCGGACGCCGGCGGCCGGCTCAGCGACCTGGACTGAGCCCGCGAAAAGATCTTGACAGGGGATGCTTGACACGCCTCCGCCCGGTCCGTACAGTTCTCCGGGTTGCCACCGAGCCGTAACGGTTCTCCGACAACACATCCGCCGCCTCGAGCGGCATCTCACACCACCAGCACGATCTCCCGACGGGATTGATTTCGGCGTGCCCGAATTCAATTCGAATAGGGAGCCGGCGGCCCGATTGGGAATCGCCGGCCGGATCCGCTAAGGTTTGAGACGTCGGAACGGCCTAACAGCCGCGAAGACAAACCCCACTGACTGGGGGTCAGGCCCGAAAGAGTCTGATAGAGTCGGAATCGCCGGAAAGGAAACCGCGAAAGCGGAAACCTGGAAAGCGCCGAGGAAATCGGATCGGAAAAAGATCTGATAGAGTCGGAAACGCAAGACCGAAGGGAAGCGCCCGGAGGAAAGCCCGAGAGGGTGAGTACAAAGGAAGCGACCGTTCCTTGAGAACT